>VBDE01000365.1 GCA_005883665.1 Betaproteobacteria bacterium | reverse complement strand
ACCTACCGCGTCAGCGAGATGGCGAAGACGCTGCGCGAAGCAATGAGCTCCGCGTACAAGGGGTTGAAGGTCATCATCGCCGACGCCGAGTGCCAGCTCGAGCGCCAGCGGCGTATCCGCCCGCAGATCGCCGCGGCCCTCAAAGCGGGCGAGCGCGTAGTGCGCACGCGCTTCGGCGTGGACGAGGACGTGTGCTCGGGGGACCACTCCTGCATCCGCCTCTCAGGCTGCCCCTCGCTCACCATCAAGGCGGCTAGCGATCCGCTGAAAGTCGACCCGGTCGCGCACGTGAACAACGACTGCGTCGGCTGCGGGCTGTGCGGTGAAGTCGCCCACGCGGCGATCCTGTGCCCCTCGTTCTTCCGCGCCGAGATCGTGCAGAACCCGAATTTCCTGGACCGGTTCGCTGCGCGATTGCGCAACACCGTCATCGGCTGGCTCCAACCAAACGAAGAGAGAAGGTGAGCGTGCTGCCCGAGCGTCCCATCGCGATCCTGATCGCCGCTCTCGGCGGTGAAGGCGGCGGCGTGCTCGCCGACTGGATCATCGCCGCGGCGACCGCGCGCGATTATCCGGTGCAGAGCACCTCGATTCCCGGCGTGGCTCAGCGCACCGGCGCCACCACGTATTACGTCGAAATCTATCCGGCGAAGATCTCCGAGCTCGGCGCCAGGCGCCCCGTGCTGACGCTCACGCCCGCACCCTGCTACGTGGACGTCATGGTCGCCTCCGAGCTGATCGAGGCCGGACGCGCGATGCAAAACGGCTTCGTGACGCGCGACCGGACCACGCTGATCGCCTCGACCCACCGCATCTACACCGTCGCCGAGAAGATGCAGATGGGCGACGGGCGGTTCGACAGCGCGGTCGTGCTCAAGGCGGCACGGGAACTCGCGAAGCGCACGATCCTGTTCGACATGCAGGCGCAGGCGAATGCCGCCGCCACCGTGATCAGCGCGGTGATGTTCGGGGCGCTGGCCGGCTCCGGGACGCTGCCGCTCTCGCGCAGCGATTGCGAGGCGGCGATCCGTTCGGGCGGCAAAGGCGTCGAGGCGAGCCTCAGAGGTTTTGCGGCGGGCTTCGACGCCGCGGCCGGACCGGCGTCGGGCAAGACTGTGATGCCTGCGGAAAAAAAGCGCCTGAGCGGCTCGGAACGCGTCAGACAGACCTTCCCGGAGGAAACTCGCGCCATGCTCGAAGAGGGCGCGGCGCGCTGCGCCGGCTTTCAGGACCGTAGCTACGCGAGGCTGTACCTCGACCGCCTCGAGCCGATCGTGAATCTCGACCACGCCGCGGAGGGATACAAGCTCTCCAACGAAACCGGGCGTTTTCTGGCGCTGTGGATGTGCTACGAAGACGTGATCCGCGTCGCCGACCTGAAGACGCGCAGAAGCCGCTTCGAGCGCGTTCGCGAGGAGGTTCAGGCGAAACCGCACGAGCCGGTGCACATCATCGAATTCCTCAAGCCCGGTGTGGACGAGTTCACCGCGGTGCTCCCTCGCTTTCTCGCGCGGCCGCTGAAGGCTTTGGCCGAGGCGCGCGGTCTCGCCAATAAGCTCAACGTCGGCATGCACGTCAAGACGACCAGCGTGAGCGGATTTCTCTTGCTGCGGTTCCTCGCTTGGCTGCGGCCGCTGCGGCCTCTCACCTCGCGCTGGCACGAGGAGCAAGTACTGATCGGCCGCTGGCTAGTCGCGATCGCCGCGGCGGCGAAGCGGGACGCAAGGCTCGCTTTGGAAATTGCGCTGTGCGGCCGGCTGATCAAGGGCTACGGCGACACGCACAAGCGCGGCAAGGGCAACTTCCTGAGGATCCTCGACACGCTCGTCGAGGGCGACGCGGTGCCGGACGACCGCGCCCGGATCGAAGCGATCCGCAAGGCGCGCGAGGCGGCGCTTGCCGACCCGGAAGGGCGCAAGCTCGAGCTATCCCTGGAGACGCACGGCATCGCGCCCCTGCCCCCCAAGCCGAAGCCGGTGAAGTTCGTGCGCCGGCCTCAACCGGAAAATCACAGAGTCGCCTGAGCCCCTCGATCGGATTTCCCGTACCCGGTCACGGTTGCCGCTACGTTTCCCGGGTCCTCCGGCGGCCGATTGCCGCGCCAGGCGACGTGCAGGTCGGGCCGGAGCAGCAGGAGGTCGTGGCCGTACACCTGGCGCGGCGCGTCGTCCGGCATGTCGAGCACGGCGAGCGGCGCGCCAAAGGCCCGCAGCGCCTTTTCCAGCGCTGACGTGTCGGCGTTCGTGCGGCCAAGGCGCAGCAGCGTGTAGCCCTCGTACGGAATGTGGTCCTGCATCGGAGTGCCGTCGGCGAGCCACACGTGCGGCAGGCGCGCGCCAGGCCACGTGCTCGGCTCATAGACCCTGAACCGGTGCTCGGGCCCGCCGGGAATGGCGCACACGATCGGGGAATCGACGTAGCGGTAGCCGAG
>VBDE01000364.1 GCA_005883665.1 Betaproteobacteria bacterium | reverse complement strand
GCGGCAACATCGCCTTCGAGCTCGAATGGGAAGGAGACCCGCCCGAGATTCCGGCGCGCGCGTGCGGTTGCACGTTCTGCATCAAGCACGGTGGCGTCTGGACTTCGAACCCCAATGCCAGGCTGGCGGTCGCTGTTCGCGACGCCGCGCTCGTGTCGAAGTACGCCTTCGGAACTCGGACTGCGACGTTTCACGTCTGCTCGCGGTGCGGCGCCGTACCGCTGGTCACCAGCGAGATCGCGAACCATCTCTATGCCGTCGTCAACGTCAACGCATTCGAGAATGTCGACCCGTCACGGCTTCGCCGGGCCACGGCTGACTTCGAAGGCGAAGATGTGGAATCTCGTCTCGCGCGCAGAACGCGTAGCTGGATCGCCGATGTTCGCATCGCCGACAGGCAAAACCTGACCACCCCGGCGCTTCGCGCCACCCCTCCTCGGTGAGGAGGGGTTAACTGCACCTCCCTTCGCCGGGCGGTAGAATCCCGTCATGAACGCTCCCCTGGACATCAAATCCTACATGCTAGAAGTCGGCCGGCGCGCTCGCGCCGCGTCGCGCGAGGTCGCGCGCGGGGACACCGCGGCGAAGAACCGCGCGCTTCTCGCCGCCGCCAAGGCCCTCGGGCGCGATGCTAAGAAGCTGCTCGCCGCGAACGCCGAGGACGTGAAGTCGGCGCGGGCCGCCGGGAAGGACGCGGCTTTCATCGACCGCCTCACGCTCACCGAAAAGACGATCGAGAGCATGGCCGAGGGCCTCGAGCAGGTCGCGAAGCTCCCCGATCCGGTCGGCGAGATCAGCGAGCTGAAGG
Source organism: Betaproteobacteria bacterium (assembly GCA_005883665.1). Taxonomy (GTDB): domain Bacteria; phylum Pseudomonadota; class Gammaproteobacteria; order Burkholderiales; family SG8-39; genus VBDM01. Next base: position 1,942 of record VBDE01000364.1, on the reverse strand, counting down.
AGCAGCCTTCGGGGATCAAGGTCGGCAGGATGCGCGTGCCGCTTGGCGTGATCGGCATCGTCTACGAATCGCGCCCGAACGTGACCGCCGACGCCGCGGCGCTGTGCCTGAAAGCAGGCAACGCCTGCATCCTGCGCGGCGGCTCGGAATCGGTGCGCTCCAACATCGCGATCGCCGCCTGCGTGCACGAGGCTTTGAGCGCCGCGGGCCTTCCCGAAGACGCGGTGCAGGTCGTCGAGACCGCCGATCGCGCCGCGGTCGGGATGCTCCTTTCGATGAACGAATACGTGGACATCATCGTGCCGCGCGGCGGCAAGGACCTGATCGAGCGGGTCATGCGCGAATCGCGCATCCCGATGATCAAGCACCTTGACGGGGTATGCCACGTCTACATCGACGAGCGCGCCGACATCGAAAAGGCGATCCTCATCGCTGACAACGCGAAGACGCAGCGCTACGGCGTGTGTAACGCGATGGAGACGCTGCTCGTAGCCGAAAAAATCGCGCCCAGGGTGCTGCCCAGGCTCGCGAAGATCTACGCCGATAAGGGCGTGGAGCTGCGCGGCGACGAGAAATCGCGCGCGCTCGTTTCCGGCATGAAGCCCGCCACCGAGGAGGACTGGTACGCCGAGTACCTCGCGCCCATCCTCGCGGTGCGCGTGGTAAGGGATCTGAGCGCGGCGATCGAGCACATCGGCAAGTACGGATCGCAGCATACCGACGCGATCGTCACCGAAGACGAAGCGAGCGCCCGGCGTTTCCTGCGCGAGGTCGATTCGAGCTCCGTACTGGTGAACGCATCGACGCGCTTCGCCGACGGCTTCGAATACGGCCTGGGCGCGGAGATCGGCATTTCGACCGACAAGCTGCATGCGCGCGGCCCGGTGGGCCTCGAGGGCCTCACCTCGCAGAAGTACGTGGTGTTCGGCAGCGGCCAGATTCGCGCCTGAGAGCCTTCTGAAAAAAACCCCTGACCGCCGCCGGGCTGCGGCGCCGCGAAAAAGCGCGCCGATCGGCATCATGGGCGGCACTTTCGACCCGGTGCATTTCGGACACCTGCGCCTTGCTCAGGAAGCGGCGGAGATCCTGGGCCTCGCGCGGGTGCGCTGGGTACCCGCCGGACGGCCCTGGCACCGCGGCGCGCCGCGTGCGCCGGCGGTGCATCGCCTGGAGATGGTGCGCCTCGCGATCGAGAAAAACGCCCTCTTCGAGCTGGACGACGCCGAGATCCGCCAGACCGCGCCCGGCTACACCGTCGAGACGCTGGAGCGGCTGCGAAACGAATTCGGCCCGCAGCGTTCTCTGGTGCTGCTCTTGGGGACGGATGCCTTCCGCAACCTCACTTCCTGGGAGCGTTGGCGCGACCTCTTTCCGCTCGCGCACGTGTTTGTCGCGCAGCGTCCCGGACATTCGCTCACCCCCGGCGGAATGCCGGCCGCGCTCGCCGCCGAGTGGCGCAAGCGCGCCGGCACCCCCGATGTCCTGCGCGAGCGGCCGGGGGGAAACGTCCTCACTTACGGCACCACGGCGCTCGACATCTCCGCGAGCGCCATCCGCGCCCACTTCGCCCAGGCGCGCAGCCCGCGTTACCTGCTGCCCTCGGCGGTCCTCGATTACATCGAGGCGCACGGACTGTACGCGAAGGAGAGCGGCGCCCCCTGATGATGGATCTTCGCAGGCTCCAGAAGGCCGCGCTCGCGGCGCTCGAGGACATCAAGGCGCGCGAGGTCGAGGTCTTCGACGTGACCCATCTCACCTCGATGTTCGACCGCGTGATCATCGCGAGCGCGGACTCGGCCCGCCAGCTGAAGGCTCTGGCGAACCGCGTCCAGGAAAGGGCGAAGGCGGCGGGCGGCCGCGTCTACGGCGTGGAAGGGGAGGACGGCGGCGACTGGGTGCTCCTCGATCTGGGCGACATCGTCGTGCACATCATGCAGCCTGC
>VBDE01000373.1 GCA_005883665.1 Betaproteobacteria bacterium | reverse complement strand
GCCCGCAAAGGCAACCGCCATCTGAAGCCGGTCGCGACGGTGCGCGCGGGACGGCCATTCGGAAGGCCGTATCCATCGCCGTTCACTTATCCGTGATCGCGGGAATGGGTTGAGCTCGCAGCAGTATTCGGCGCGATAGCGCGCGGGGCGATACCCTAGAAGATATTCACCGGTGGTGGCCCGCTACGCGTACGCAAGACTCGCTAGCGCGGCGAGCGCGGCGGCGAGGCCCACTCCCTTGCGCGCCGTGAACGATTCGCGCAGGAAAAGAAAACCGAGCACGGCCGTCACGACGAAACCCATCTGCGCGATCGGGACCACCACGCTCGCCTGCGCGCGCTTCATGCCCTCGACCATGAAGGCGAAGGCAAAGGCGAGAACGACCGCGGCCCTCGGCGCGTAGCGCAGCGCGGCGCGGGAAGGCCCGATGCGGCGATCGACCGCGCCGACGAACGCGGTGGCGAGCGTGATCACCACGACGCCCTGCGCGGTGATCATCGACGCAGGGTCCGCGCCCGCCTGCAGTCCGAGCTTGTAGATGAAGTTCCCGACTCCGACGGTGGCGGTGGCGATCAGCACGCGCGCGAGCGACGACCGGCTCTCGCGCCGCCCGGCCGCGTCCCCCGGAGCCGGTGCGCCGAGCAGCAGCCAGACCGCGGCGAGCGCGAGCGCGATGCCCGCGACCTTGTACCGCGTGAGCGGCTCGCCGAGCAGCAGGACCGCGAGCGCCGCGGTGAGGACGAAGCTCAGGCGGAAAACCGGCGCGTTGATGCTGATCGAGCCGGTTCTCAGGCTGTGCGCGAAATTGTAGAAGCCGACCAGGGCGAACACCCCGGCGAGCGCGCCCCACAGCACCGAGGCGGCTGAAAATTCGAGCGAACCGGTGGCGAGGCCGTACAAGGCGACCGTCGGCGTGAACACCCAGGACTGCACCATCAGGAAGTGATGCGGCTGCGCGCCGGCGGCGGCGCCGCGCTTGTAGACCAGGTCGCCGAGCCCGAAGAGGAGCATCGCGCCGAGCGCGTATTCGATCCCCGGGGTCATGGGCGGCGCACGGCGGGACTATCGCCGCCGCTTGCTGTGACGGCGGATCCAATCAGCGAGCGCCGTCTCCTTCATCGTTCCTGCGGCGACCGCGAGCATGCACATCGCGCAATTGACGTCGTCAATGACGAGCCGGTGCCCGTTCAGCGCGAGGAAAAGCTCGAGGGCGATGAATGCTACGCGCTTGTTGCCGTCCACGAAAGGATGGTTCGTCGCGAGGCCATAGGCATAAGCGGCGCCGAGCTCGGCGGCGTCGGGTTTGCCGTAGGCGGCCCGGTTCAGCGGGCGCGCGAGGGCCGAATCGAGCAGACCCGCGTCGCGAATGCCGGGGCTGCCGCCGTGCTCGGCAAGCTGCTCGTCGTGCGCGGCGAGAATGACGGAACGCTCGATCCAGACCCACTTCCTCACTTCGCCAGCTCGCGCAGCACGGCGCGGCGCTTCTTGGCGATGCGCCGCACCTGTTTCATCTGCGCCGCGAAGCGCGGATCGTGAGGCGTAAGCCGAAGGCCGTCGGGCGTGTCGGTGACATGCAGCGTGTCGCCTTTTTCGACCTTCAGGCGCGCGAGCATGTCCTTCGGCAGGATCACGCCGACGGAGTTTCCGATTCGAGTAAGTTTGAGGGCGGCCATGGCGGAATCCGATGTTATAACGGACGTTATAATACCGCCTCCATCCGCCGGGTTCAAGCCTCCGCATGATGGGCCGTCAGTGTACACCAGGAATATGTTGAGTAGAGAAAAAGCCGAATTCATTTACTCAAACAGGCGTTGAGTAAAGCGAACTTTGCTCGAACCGGGCTACGGACGGGAGACAAAGCAGGCTTCACTCGGTGCCGTAGCAGGTTTTCGCGCCGGCGGTTATCCTGTGAATGCAATATCATCCTGCGACGGCCCAAAGGAAGACCTCGATGCAACGACCCCAACCGTTTACGCTCGCCGTCCCGGTCAATCACACCGATCACATCCTCGGACCGATCTCGGCGAAAGTGACCGTCGTCGAATACGGGGATTTCGAGTGCCCGTCGTGCGGCCAGGCTTACCCCTCCGTGAAAATGCTGCTCAAGCACTTCGGGGACAGGATGCGCTTCGTGTACCGGCATTTCCCGCTCGTGGAAGTGCATCCCCACGCCGAGCTGGCGGCCGAGGCCGCCGAGGCGGCGGGCGCGCAGCACAAATTCTGGCAGATGCACGACCTGCTCTTCGAGAACCAGCTTCACCTGAAGGCCAACAATCTGAGGCAGTACGCGCTGCGGGCGGAGCTGGACCTGGATCGATACGACTACGAGATGAAGGAGCACCTTTACCTGCAGCGGGTGCACGAGCACATCGACGGCGGGGCGAAGAGCGGGGTGCGGTCCACGCCCGCGTTTTTCGTCAACGGTGCCGTGGAGGACGTGTCCTTCGGACTGGAACGCCTTCACAAGGCGGTCGAAGCCGCGCTCGGGAAGTAAGTCCGGCTACAGCGTCGCCCCCGGCTGCGCGAGCGCCTTCTCGGCGAGCTGCGCGACGATCCAGCCGTAGGCGTCGTCCACCGAGTCGGTGCGGTGCACGAGCTCGATGTCGCCGGGGTCGATGGTGCCGTGGCGCGCGAGCGCGTCGAAGTCGATGACTTCGCGCCAGTACTCGGTGCCGAAGAGCACGATCGGCATGGGCTTTCGCATCTTGTGCGTCTGCACCAGCGTCAGCAGCTCGAACAGCTCGTCGAGCGTCCCGTAGCCGCCCGGAAACACGATGACCGCCTTTGCCAGATACGCGAACCA
>VBDE01000372.1 GCA_005883665.1 Betaproteobacteria bacterium | reverse complement strand
CCCGGCTTCCACTTCCTCCGCGCTGAAGCCTGCGGCGAGCGCATTGCGGAGCTCTTCGGCAAGCGCCGCTTCGACGCGCGCTCGGTTTTGCGGCGCGTAGATGGCGAAGACCCCGAAGCTGCCGCGCTCGAAGAAGCTGTCCGCGGACAGGAACGAGCCGACGCTGTAGGACAAGCCCTCCTTCTCGCGGATGCGCTGCATCAGGCGAGAATCGGACGAGCCGCCGAGAAGATAGTTGCCGAGAAGCAGCGCCGGATAATCGGGGTTGTCGTCGCGCAGCCGAAGCAGCATCGCCGCGCGCAGCACCGCGTTCGCCTTGTCCGGCGTGTTGATCACGTCGTCGGCCGGCGCGACGTCGGTGATTCGCAGGGGGATCCGCGCGTAAGGGCGCGGGCTTGTCCAGCCGCCGAAGAGTTCCTGGGCGAGGCGCGCGATCTGCTCCGGATCGAAATCGCCCACTACGGCGAGCTCGCTGTCGGAGGCGCCGTAGAAGTCGGCGTAGCAGCGCTTGACGTCGTCGAGGGAGAGCGCCTGGAGCCGCGCGCTGCGCTCGTCGAGCGTGGCGGTGTAGAGCCAGTGCTCGGGCGGGTAGGGATTCAGGTGGCGGCTCAACGCGAGGCCCGCGAGCGCGCCCGGATCGCTTCTTTGCGTGTCGATGCTGGTGAGCGAGGAGCGGCGCAGCTGCTCGAACTCCTCGTTCGGAAAAGACGGCTGGCGCAGTACCTCGGCCATCAGCTTGAGCGCCTCCGGAAGGCTCTCGCGGACGGTTTCGATGGAGCCTCCGTCGCCGCTGACGCCCACGTTCGCCTTGAGCCGGTCGAATTGATTGCGGAGCTGTTCGCGGGAATTCTTCTGCGTGCCGCGCAGCAACATCCCGCCCGTGATTCCGCAGGCCGCCGCGCGGTTCAGCTTGCTGTGCTCGTCGCCCCATCTCAGGGTGAGCTGCGCCACCACGGTGCCGCCGCGCGTCTTCTTGGGGAGCAGCGCGAGCTTCATGCCGCCGGGGAGCGTCCTTCGGATGACGCGCGCCTCGATGCCCGCGGGGGTCGGATTGAAATCCTCGCCCAGCGCCACCGTGGCCGAGCCGCGGTAGTCCTTGAGCGCCGCGGCGAGGTCCGGCACCGGCGGAATCTCCGCGCGGTCGGGCGACTGTGTCGGGAGGAACGTTCCCAGAGTGCGGTTGGCGGGTTTCAGATAGCGTGCCGCGGCGGCCTGGACGTCGGCTGAGGTGACCCGCTTCAGCCGGTCGCGGTGCAGGAACAGCACGCGCCAGTCGCCGATGCCTGCGTATTCGGAGAGGACGCTGGTGAGCTCGCGGGAATCGGCGAGCGTCAGCTCGATATCGTTGACGAGCCGCCTCCTTGCGAGCTCGACCTCGTCCTCGGTGACGGGGCTCTTCGAGAAACCCTCGAGGACACGCAGCAGCGCGTCGCGCGCGGCCTCGAGCGACGCGTCCTGCCGCAGGCTCGCGCCGAAATAGGCGAAACCGGCCTCGCGCTGCTGCCGCTCGGTGCCGAAAACCGAGCTCGCCAGGCCCGTTTCGACGAGCGCCTTGTGCAGCCGCCCCGAAGGCACGTGATTGAGCAGCGCGACCAGCACGTCCACGGCGGCGTATTCGGGATGGGTCCCCGGGGGCATGTGGTAGAGCGCCGAGACGAGCTGCACGTCGCCCGCGCGCCGCAGCGTGACCGCGCGCTCTCCGTCCTGGGTCGGTTCCACGGTATAGGTCTTGCGCAGCGTGCGCGACGGCTTGGTGATCCTGCCGAAGCGCTTCTGCGCGAGCCTGAGCGCGTCCGATTCCTCGAGCTTGCCCGATATCAGCAGCACCGCGTTGTCCGGCTGGTAGTAGTGACTGTAGAACGCCCGAAGCCGCTCGATCGGCACGTTCTCGATGTCCGACCGCGCCCCGATGATCGCTTTTCCGTAGTTGTGCCAGAGGTAGGCGCTCGCCGCCACGCGCTCGCGAAGCACGTTGAAGGCGCTGTTCTCTCCCGACTCGAACTCGTTGCGCACCACGGTCATTTCCGCGTCGAGGTCGCGCCGGGCGATGGAGGCGTTGACCATGCGGTCGGCTTCGACATCAAGCACGTAGTCGAGGGTCTTTTCGCTCGCCGGGAAGGTCTCGAAGTAATTGGTCCGGTCGAACGAGGTGCTGCCGTTGTAGCGCGCCCCGCGCCGCTGGAAGTCCGCCTTGATGCTCGGAAACCGCGGCGTGCCGCGGAACATCAGGTGCTCCAGAAGATGCGCCATGCCCGTTTCGCCGTACCCTTCGTGCCGCGAGCCGACGAGGTAAGTGACGTTGACCGTGACGGTATCGATCGAGCGGTCGGGGATCAGCAGGATCTTCAGGCCGTTCGCTAGGCGGTATTCGGTGACGCCTTCGACCGAGGTGACCCGGGTGAACCCTTTGGGCGGAGGGGGGTCGGCCGGCCGGGCTGGCGCGGGAATGAGCGCGGCGAGGACGAGCGCGGACGCGAGGAGGGATCTTCTGAGCATTCGGGGTCCGCGGGTATGATCCGGCCGCGCTTACAAAAGT
>VBDE01000339.1 GCA_005883665.1 Betaproteobacteria bacterium | reverse complement strand
CGGATGGTTCTGTAGGGTTTTGCACGCTGCTCGGACTGTTACGCGCGCGCCTGCCAGACAGCCGGGTTTCGTCGAGCGTGAAACACCGCCAGCACGACAACGCGATTCGCCTCCGGGCGAAAGAACACTAAGTACGGGAAGCGGCGTGCCTGCGCACATCGAATTTCGAGGTGCTTGGCGGGAAAACGCTCGGGGTGATTCGATACAAGTTCGACGACGCGGTTGATCTCCGATACAAACTGCGCCCCTAGGCCGGCCTGTCGATCTTCGTACCATAGCGCAGCAGCATCAAACTCGGCCCGCGCAGCGCGCCGAAAGACGACCCTTAGGGTCATCGCTTCAAGCGAGTGGCGATAGAGGTCTTAACGTCTTCCCATGGAACGACGTCATTGGGGTTGGCTTCATGGTCCGCGAGACGGCGGTCGAGCTCTGCGCGTTGGGCGTCATTCAGAGATGCGGCAGCGCTCTCTCCGGCAATGCTGTCCCAAAGATCTTCAACGAGCGCCAGACGCTCTTCGACGCTGAGTCGGTCAATACCTAGAGATTTAAGTGACACGCTCATAGCGGGGTTCCGTGCTCAGCGGGCATTCGCTTCTTCGCGGTCGAATTTAAAACCGCGCATATCGATCAACATCGTACCCCAATCGATACGGCGCTTGCGGCGCGAAAGGCGTTGGAATTCGTCCTCTGAGATCAGGCGCGCGACCACCTGCCCGCGGCGGGTGATGCGCACTGCACCCGTGCGCTCCGCTTCATGCACGATCGCGGCCAGCTGTTGTCGCGCCTCTGCGATCGAATACTTCTTCTCCACGGTCAGCCTCAAATAGTAGTCTGGATAGCTATCTTAGAGAAACCTGTGCCGGACGGCAAACGGGCATGCTCAGATTTTCGTTGGGTTCCCGACGAAGTGAACGCCGTCACGCGGAATGCGCCCGCACGACTTCGAGCAGGGCCTCACCATAGCGCTCGAGCTTCTTCTCTCCCACCCCGGACACGCCGCGCAGCGCTTCGCGCGTTCCCGGCCGCAGCGCGGCGATGGTCTCGAGCGTGCTGTCGTGAAACACCACGAACGCAGGTACGCCGTGCTCGCGGGCAATGCCCCGACGCCAGGCGCGCAGCGCCTGGAGCAAGGCCGAGTCGGGAGCGGCTGCGCCGATGGCAACTTTCGCGACGGTCTGCTTGCCGCGCTTGACACGGGCGGGCCGTGCGGCTTGTTCGCGCAGCATCACGCTCGTCTCGCCTTTCAGCACCTGGCGCGCGGTCTGCGTGAGTTTCAGCGCGCCGAACGCTTCGCCGTCCGCCCGCAGATGGCCGAGCGCGACGAGCTGCCGGAACACCGCGCGCCATTGTCTTTCGTCGCGGTCGGCGCCGATGCCGAAAGTGGAAAGCCGGTCGTGACCGAGTTGCGAGACGCGCCCTTCCGCGCGGCCGAGCAGCACGTCGATCACGTGCCCTGCGCCGAAGCGCTGGCCGGTGCGGTAGACGCAGGACAGCGCCTGTTGCGCGGCCACCGTGCCGTCCCATACCCGCGGCGGATTCAGGCAGTTATCGCAGTTGCCGCAAGGCCCGCTCGCCTCGCCGAAGTAGGCGAGCAGCCGGACCCGGCGGCAGCCGGCGGTTTCGGCCAGCCCTACCAGTGCATCGAGCTTGCGCACCGACGCGCGCTTGAAGGCGTCGTCGGCCGTCGATTCGTCGATCATGCGCCGCTGCTGCACGATGTCGGCGAGACCGTAGCTCATCCAGGCTTCGGCGGGCTTCCCGTCGCGTCCGGCGCGGCCGGTTTCCTGGTAGTACGCCTCGATGGTTTTCGGAAGATCGAGATGCGCCACAAAACGCGCGTCCGGCTTGTCGATGCCCATGCCAAATGCGATCGTCGCCACCATCACCACCCCGTCCTCGTTGATGAAGCGGTCCTGGTGCGCCGCGCGCGCGGCGCTTTCCATGCCGGCATGGTAGGGGAGCGCTTCGATGTCGTGAGCAACGAGCCAGGCCGCGGTCTCCTCCGTCTTGGTCCGCGACAGGCAATAGACGATGCCCGATTCGCCCGCGTGCCGCGCGCGGATGAAATCGAGCAGCTGCACGCGCGCGTTCTCCTTTTCGACGATCTCGTAGCGGATGTTCGGCCGGTCGAAACTGGAGATGAAAACGCG
>VBDE01000338.1 GCA_005883665.1 Betaproteobacteria bacterium | reverse complement strand
GGTTCGTAGCCAGGTACTCTATCCAACTGAGCTACGGGCGCGAAACGAAACCTTGATTATAGCAGGCGGTATTGGAGGTCCTGGATCTTGCCCGGGAGAGAGTGATTGAGCTCCCGTTACGCCCGCGACTGAACCGCCCTACAATGCTCGTATATGGCCCTTATTCGATGCCAATACTGCGAGCAAGGCAACCCCGCTGAGGCGAGGTTCTGCAATGCCTGCGGCGGAGCATTGCACCTTCCGCCGCACCTTGCATCGTGCCCGCGCTGCGGGACCGTGAATCCGGTAGCATCGACCGTCTGTTGCTGGTGCCGCGCCCAGTTGCCGGGGCGCAAAGGCGCGCTCGTTCCCGTCCCGCCCGCCGCCGAAGTCTCCAGGTCTTTGCCTCGCCGGCGCTCTCAAGTGATCGCCGGAACAGCGGTTCTCACGGCGCTTGCCGTCGTTGGCTCGGCGCTTGTCGTCGCTGGCTACACCACCTACCGCCAACGTTCGCTCGCCGACGCGCCGCAGCCGCCGGCCGCGAGCAGCGAAGCGAGCGCGCACGGCGCTCCTGCCGACGCCGGCTTCATCGCCCGGGATGCGGTGGCCGACGAGCCGAAAGCAGCCGGTGCCCACAACAGCGCCGGGCTCACCGGCCTTGCAACCTCGCCACCCGGCACCCCGCTTGCTGCCCAGGTGCGTGCCGCGGCAAACCAGCCGCGCGCAGACCGTCAGCCGGTAAAATCACAGGAAGCGAAAGCAAGCGAGCCGGCGCCGCTTCGCCCGGAAGCGTGTACAGAGGCGGCCGCGGCCCTTGGATTGTGTGCAACGAAATCCGTTCAGAAAAAGGAAACAGAAACAGCTGCCGCCGTTGAGGCGGCTATCAAACGTCCCCAAACGGCCGGCGCCGGAAACGCAGGCGGGCAAGAGCCCCCTTACCCCCAGACATGCACGGAAGCGGTCGCAGCCCTTGGGCTATGCGCGCCAAAACCCACACAGAGGAGGGAATGACATGACCAGGAAACTCATCGGCACTTTCATGGCGGCAGCGCTTTGCCTTCACGGCGGCGCCGCCATCGCAGCGGCCGACTACAAGATCGTGACAGCCAATGAAAAGGGCACTTACTTTGCGATCGGCGCCGATCTCGCCAAGTACGTGGCTCCCGAGGCCACGATCAACCTGGAGGTTCTACCCACGGCGGGTTCGGCCGCGAACATCAAGCACCTTCGCTACGACCTCGGCGTCAAATTCGCGATCGTCCAGGCCGACGTTTACCAGGCCTTCGTCGACAGGGCGGCTGCGGGCAGCAAGGAGGCGAGCGTCATCATCCGTCCGCTGCGCGTGATCCTGCCGCTCTACAACACCGAGATTCATTACATCGTCAGGGCCGACTCGTCGTTGAACTATATCCACGACATCAAGAACGCGAAGATCAACGGAGGCGTCCTAGGCAGCGGCGCAGCCTTGATCACGCATACCCTGTACCGGATGATGTTCAATGGGCCCATTCCGGAGGCGAACGACAGCTTCCTCGAGAACCAGGACGCGCTGGTCAAGCTGATCGGCGACAAGACGGTCGACGTCGTCGTCGTCGCCGCGGGGCAGCCGGCGCCGCTGATTGCCAACATGAAGCCCGAGGCGCAGAAGTTCATCAAGCTGCTGAAGTTCGATCCCACCCATCCCTCGAGCAAGCTTCCGCTGACGGTCTATTCCTACTCTACGGTCCTTGCGAGCAGCTATCCCAACATTTTGAAGGAAGACTTCACGACGGTCTCGGTGGGAGCGTTTCTGGTCACCTACGACTACAACCTGGACTTCACCGTGGGTCACCTGATCCGGTTTGCGCGATCCTTGTGCCAGAATTTTCCCCTCCTGCAGGCGCAAGGCCATCCCAAATGGCGCGAGGTCAGCCTGAGTTTGCCGACTCTCGGTCCGGGCTGGACCTATTATCCGCCCACGACGAGAGAGATCCGCGCCTGTCTCGGCAAGACCAAGCAGAGATCGCCTGCAAGGAAATGCTCGACGGAGGAGCGAATCCTGGGGTTCTGTAACTGATTTCCAGGAACCTGCGATGGCGAGCCGGCGCAGCAAATCTTGCGGCGTGATTCCTACGCTTCCGGTGCCAAATCAACTTTGTATAGTTCCTTGCCGGTCAAATCATGCAGCGCTACGCGCATGGTCTCGGTGGCGCCATCGACCTTAGCAACTCCGAAATACTGCTGACCCACCGCAGGGGCGCGATTCTGCTTGTTGCCGGCGGGAACGCTTACGTACTTGATATCGGGGCCGAAGGTCCTATCAACGTCATTCGGCCCAAACGTGCCGGCATTGATCGGCCCAGCAACGAATTCCCAAAACGGTTTGAAATCGGTGAATTGCGCACGTACGGGATCATAGTAGGTCGCTTGCGCATAGTGCACGTCGGCCGTGAACCAGACAACGTTCTTGATTCGGTTGTGCTTGATGAAGCGCAGCAGTTCCGCGATTTCCAGCTCGCGCCCCGACGGCGCACCGTTGTCGCCGTTGGCCCAAGCTTCGTAGGTGCCCTTGGGGACGTCGGGATTGAGGTCGGGTATCACGAGCGAGATCGGCATGTCGCTAGCGACGGCTTTCCACGTGGCTCTCGACTGCTTGAGTTGTCCTTTTAGCCACTCCATCTGCAGCCGGCCAAGAAACGCCG
>VBDE01000203.1:10687-12171 GCA_005883665.1 Betaproteobacteria bacterium | reverse complement strand
GTCGCGAAGATAGCGGCTCAACACCTCCCACATCGGCTCACCTGCGTTTTCGCCCGGGGCGCCTTCGGCGACCGGCGCCCACCCCGCCACTTTGTAGAGCTTGTCCGCTTCGATCGGGCGCCCGCGCAAGCGCATGTCGTCGATACGCCTGCCGATTTTCGCGCCGGGTCTGCAGCCGTAGGTCATCCCGCCCACCCGCACCATGTCTCCGCCCTGCTGGTAGTACGGATCGGGGTGAAACAGGTTGTCGCACACGTCTTCGAGGACAGCCTTGATCGCGGCTCCGGTCATCCTCGTCACGACGGTGTCGGGATAAGTGATCGCGGTCTGGTTCATGATCTGCTCGAAAGTGATCGCTTCACCCGGCAGCAAGCTCGTGCCCCAGCGAAAGCCGGGCGAAAACGCGATCTCGGCGTCTTTCGCTTCCATCAGGGCATCGAGGATCAGCTGGTCGAAGGAGCCGTTGAAATTGCCGCGGCGGTAGAGAAGCGTTTCGGTCACCGCGAGCTTTTCGGAGAGCTTGCCCGCATACGGCGCGCGCTGCGTCGCGATCAGCCGCGCCATCTCGGGATCAGCGGGCAGGAGGTTCGCGAACACCGGCAGCAGCCGGTAACGATGCCCCGCGATCCGGCCACCCCGAACCTCGAGATCGAGAACCGCGAGGAATTTTCCGTTCGAGCCTGCGTTCGTGACCAGCGTCTTGCCGCTTGTATGCGACACCACCACCGGCGCGGGCACCCCGTCGTGGGTGTGGCCCCCGAGGATGACGTCGATTCCCGCGACCCGCCGCGCGAGCTTCAGGTCGACATCCATGCCGTTGTGCGAGAGCAGCGCCACGACCTGGGCGCCTTTGCCCCGGGCTTCGTCCACGGTGCTCTGCATCCGCCGCTCCTCGATGCCGAACTTCCAGTCGGGGACGAAACGGCGCGGATGGGCGATCGGCGTGTACGGGAACGCCTGGCCGATCACGGCAACCGGAATGCCGCCCAGGCTGCGGATCGTGTACGCCTTGAACACCGCGTCGCCGAAATCGCTGGTCTCGACGTTCTGCGCGAGGAACTCGATCCTCCCCGCAAAATCCCTTTCGACGACTTCCTTGACGCGCGCGGCGCCGTGGGTGAACTCCCAATGTCCGGTCGTGATATCCACGCCGAGCAGCTTCTGCGCCTCGATCATGTCCTGCCCTCGCGTCCACAGCGAGGTCGCCGATCCCTGCCAGGTGTCGCCGCCGTCGAGCAGGAGGCTCGCGCCGCGCTCTGCGCGCAGCTTCTTGACGAGCGCGGCAAGATGGGCGAAGCCGCCCATTTTTCCGTACCTCTCCGCCGCTCGCGCAAAATCGAGGTGAGTAAAGGCGTGCGCTTCGCGGCTGCCCGGCCTGATTCCATAGCGCCTGAGAAAGGCTCCACCGACCAGATGCGGCGGAAGGTTGCTGCTCTCCCCGGCGCCGAGATTGACGCTCGGCTCACGGAAGCATACCGGCAACA
>VBDE01000203.1:0-10536 GCA_005883665.1 Betaproteobacteria bacterium | reverse complement strand
TGCGTGATCTGCTCCTCGGTCAGCACTCGGTTGTGGCCGAAGCGCGGCATGTTGGAGCAGGCGGAGAAGGCTTCCGGGTTGTAGACCTTGCTGTAGGCATACCGCTGGACCGCATCGCCCGTGCCGCGCTGCTTGCCGAATTGGTAGAGACTCGGTCCGATTGTCCCGAAGGAGAGTTCCCGGGGCGAGAGCCGATGGCAGGCGTAGCAGTTGCCCCCCGAGGGCCCCTTGGGATCGTCGTTGAACTGTTTGCCCACGCCGCTCTGCGCGATGCGCTCGCCTTCGCGCCAATCCCCCATCAGCTTTCCCGAAGCGGGATAGCGGATCGTTGCGAGCTGCGTCTTCTCCAGCTTTTCCGCGAGGTCCTTGGGCAGCCCGTTCGGGTACCTGCTGCACAACGCCTGCACCTCGTCCTGATTGAGGCGGTCGACGCCCGCCTGCCCTTGCGACCTGAACGAGGCCTTGAGCATCCCGACTGCCGCACGCTCGGCCTCCGCGTCCGAGATCCCGGTGGCGCAAGCGGAAAGCATCGCCACGCAAAGCGCGGCGGGCGCGATGATACCGAGGTTCATGGCAGCTTCCCGTCAGCGCTTGATCGCCGGAGCATCGAACGTCCCGCCCTCGGCTCTTTTCGCCAGAAACATGGTGAGCGCGACCGACGCGTCCGAGGTGAACTCCAACTCGGGAAAGCGCTGCTGGCGGAAGCAGTCGTACAGGCGCCACTGCATCGAGCGCACCTCGCCTTGCGAGACGCGGTACGCGGGCCAGCTGCCGAAGGCGCGCTGCGCGTCCCCGGGATTGGTCAAATTCGGCAGGTCCTGCAGCCGGATGCGCTTGTTGTCCTCGCCGTGACAGGTCGCGCAGGCAAAGTCGTGCGTCCCTGCGCGGTAAAAGAAGATTTTCTCGCCCGCCTGGTACGCCAGCCGCTCCTTGGGATGGGACTGGGGAGGGGCGATCTTCATGCTCCGTGACTCTGAAGCGATCCACGCGACGAGGTCCGCCATCATCGAAGGCTGGCCGGGACCGGAAAACGGGCGGCGCTTCGCTTCTTCCGGAGTCAGTCCCTGGAGAGCGACCATGCAGGTCACCAGCCGCGATTCCAGGTCCTCGACCTTGTCGGAGTCGGCGAAGTAACGCGGCAGCCGCACGTAGGCGCCCCTCACGACGCCCGCGCCAAGCCCCAGGTCGCACTGCTCGAGCGAGGCATTCTTTGGGCCGCGTTTCGCCTTCCAGTGCTCAGCGCCGCGCGCTTCGAACAGCTCGGACGGATTGCCGTCCTGAAGGAGCTGGCGGTAGCGCTCGATTTCTTTCTGGGTGTCCTGCTGGGCAGCGGCGAAGCACGGCAGCACCGCCGCCAGCATCATTGCCGGCAAGCGGTAAATGCGCATGGTGTTCCTCCTCGCGGGTTTTTCCGCCAGCCCCCGTGCCAGCGCCGCCGTCACGAGCCGCTGGCGATGGTCGCTTCGTCGGTGCGCTTATCGCCTTTGTTGTCGATCCAGCTGATCGTCACTTTCTCCCCGGGCTTGCCCCCCTTGAAGCGGAAGTGCATGAACGGATTTTTCGATATCGATGTCCCCCACTGCGCCGACAGCACCGTCTTGCCTCCGTGAGTGACGGTGACGTTGCGGATGAAATGAGACGGGACGAGATTGCCCTTCGCGTCCTTGCGTAGGCCGGTTTCCATCTCGTGGGCCATCAGCGCTTTCACCTCGACCTTGTCGCCCGTCATGTTGGCGCGGATGCGCATGGGGTCTGCCATATCAGCCTCCGCACCCGCCGATCGTGACCTTGATTTCCTTCACCGCGTGAAAATACTTGCCGTCCGCGATCACGAGCGCATAGACATTCGACGTTTCGGCCATCTTGACGCGGGTGCTGACGAAGGGGTCGGTGCCGGCTGGGATCTCGAATTCCGCGGACAAGGTGTTCGGGTTCTTTTCGATCAGGATGGCGATGGCTTGCGTCCGGGGGAGCTTGCTCTCCACCGCAACCGGCACCACTGCGCCGTTTTCCGCGATATCCGGGGCGGTGATCTCGATAGCGCCGCTCGGGCTCGATCCGCTGCCGCCCAGGGCCTTGATCGTGTCGGAGACGCTCCTGGTGTCGAACGCCGCCTTGTTCCATTCCTGTGCGAGCCCCTCGCCGGGCTTGAGGATCCCGGTCGCAGCCGCCAGCGCGAGCACACCGCCCCCGGTCTTCAACACTTCGCGCCGCTTGGCGTCCACGAGAGCACTTCCCTGGATGTCCCGATATCGGGAAGGTCGGATTTTACCGTGGCTGCTGGGCAAATGCGACGGAACACAGACAGTTATTCCCGCCGCGTCCTGTGTTAGGGTGGTGAATCTGCCGCACGAACAGGACGGAGTACCATGCTTTTGCAGGGATCCGCAGCGCTAGTGATCCGGGCGGGGCTGCGCGCCGCTTATGGATACCTTGTCGTTTATGCCGGATTGCTCGTATTTGGCTTGATGTGCCTGATCTGGTCCGGAGCGGCGGGACTCCTGGGTCACCTGCTGCCGAGAGCGCGGGGGAGAGTGGTCGGACGGTGGGTCACCAGCTACGGATTTCGCTGCTATCTCTGGCTCCTCGCGCTGACCGGTGCTTTTCGCTTCGATCTGAGTGCCCTGGACGCCTTGCGCGACGCCGGACCTTTGATCATCGCCCCCAACCATCCCAGCCTGCTGGATGCGGTGATGGTCCTCTCGCGCCTGCCCGATGTGGCCTGCGTGATGAAGGCCGACCTGATCGACAATCCGATCTATGGAGCCGCGGCGCGCCTTTCCGACTACATACGCAACGACGGCTTCATGGGAGCGGCGACGCAGGCGATAGAGAACCTCAAGGGCGGCAGCCAGCTCCTGCTTTTCCCGGAAGGAACCCGCACGACCCGCCGGCCGATCAATCGCCTCAAGGGAGGGGCGGCCCTCGCGTCGAAGCGCTCGGGTGTGCCCATCCAGACGGTATTGATCGAAACCCCATCGCCTTTTCTGTCCAAGGGATGGCCGCTTCATCGCATACCGCCGCTCCCGGTCCGTTACCGCCTTCGCCTGGGCAGGCGCTTCATGCCGCGGGATAGTTTGAGAGAGACGATCGGGGATATGGAAGCCTATCTCGAATCCGAGCTCGGCCGCGGAAACAGCATGGATGCCGCCGAACCCCTGGCGCGGCCGCAGACCACCCGGCTTGACGAACGATGAGGACTGGATGAAGGAGGCTTCCCGGAGTCACCTCGTCCTGATTCCAAGCTACAACCCCGGCGAGCGAGTCTATGAGACGGTCCAGGCGGCACGGCGTGTCTGGAATCCGGTGTGGGTCGTCGTGGATGCGAGCACCGACGGTACGGCCGAAGGATTGCGCAAGATGGCCCAAGCCGATGCGGGTCTGAGGGTGATCGTATTGTCCAGGAACGGTGGCAAAGGCGCGGCGGTCCTGCACGGCATCGAGCTTGCCCAGTCCGCCGGATTCACGCATGTTCTGACGATGGATTCGGACGGGCAGCACCCGCCCGAGCTGATCGGCGAGTTCATGGCGGCTTCGGCGGCCGAGCCTTCCTGCATGGTGCTGGGAGTTCCGGTGTTCGACGCGAGCGCGCCGAATCTGCGCGTGAAGGGGCGTCGCGTATCCAACTGGTGGGCCAACCTCGAAACGCTCTGGACGGGAATCGGTGATTCCTTGTTCGGCTTCAGGGTGTACCCGATCATGCCCCTGCGCAAGGTGATGCGTAAGCAGCTCTGGATGCGGCGCTTCGACTTTGACCCGGAAGCGGTGGTCCGAATGTGCTGGTCGGGGGTGCGCCCGCTCAACAGGCCCGCGCCGGTGCGGTATTTCCACCCCGACGAGGGCGGCGTGTCGCATTTCAATTACTGGCGCGACAACGCGCTGCTGACCTGGATGCACGTCCGCCTGATCCTCGGCTTTCTGCTGCGGCTCCCTGTGCTCGCGATCCGGCGGCTGAGAACATCGTGATTCACGCCCCGGCGCAGATTCAGTGAGCCGCGCGGAATGCCAGCACCGTGTTGCTGCCCCCGAACGCGAAGGAGTTTGACAGCGCCGCTCGCAGGCTCGCGCGCAGAGGTCCTCCGGTGATGTGGCGTACACCGGCGCACTCGCAATCCACATCGTCGAGATACGCGGTGGGCGGCGCCTCCTGCGACGCCAGAGACAATACCGTGATGATGGCCTCGATCACTCCGGTTGCGCCGAGCATGTGCCCATGCATCGATTTCGTGGCGCTGACGGCGACGGCCGTGGAGCGCGATCCGAAAACGCCGCGAATGGCCGCGATTTCGATCGGATCGCCTTCGCGCGTCGCCGTGCCGTGCGCGTTGATGTAGTCGATCTCGTCGGGCGCAAGGCCGCCATCGTGAATCGCCATGCGCATGGCGCGCATCTGTCCATCCACGCTGGGTCGGACGAGGTGTTCATGGTCGGACGTGCTGCCACACCCTGCGAATTCGGCGTATATCCTGGCCCCGCGCCGAACCGCGTGGTCCCAGTCCTCGAGGATCATTGCGCCCGCCCCTTCGCCGAGCACCAGACCCTGCCGATCGGAGCTGAACGGGCGGCAGGCGCGCGCGGCGGATGCCTCGTCGCCCAGGGCAAGAATGCGCATCGCTTCCCAGGCGCGCACGACACCGTAGGACAGCGGCGCCTCGGAGCCACCGACGACCATCAGCGTTGCCTCGCCCGAGCGGATCTTCTGCAGGACTTCGCCGATCGCAACGGCCGATGAGGCGCATGCGACCGAATACGTCGCGGAGGAAGCCCCCAGGCCGAGCTGAATCGATATGTGGGAGGCGGCCGCGTTGCTCATTCCAAGCACGACCGAAAGCGGCGGTACGCGCTCGCGGCCGTTGCGCAACATGTCGAAATAGCCCTTTTCGAACGTCAGCGTACCGCCCAGTGCCGTCCCCCAAGAAACGCCCCAGTCGTTGCGCGGCGCGTCCTTGGTCCGGGGAAGCCCGGCATCGCGCCATGCCGAAAAGGCTGCGGCGGTCCCGAGCTGGCTGTAGCGGTCCATGGTGTAGGAAAGCGACTGGCCAAGCTCCGCGTCGGCGTCGAAGTTCGCGCAGCGAACCGCCGGGACGGCGAGCGGCTTGGTGACTTCGTCCTCGCGGGTAAAGAGCCGGATCGCGGATTCGCCGCGCAGCATCCGACCGAAGAAGTCCGAAAGGTCCCCACCAAAAGGGTTGACGAGCCCCAGGCCGGTAACGGCGACGCGTCGCGCGCTTGCCATTCAGACGCCGTGTCCGGCTGCGACCTTATCCACGATCCCCAGCAGGTCACCGACGGTCTTGGGTCGCGGAATGTCCTGCGGTATCTTGACGCCGAGCCTGTCCTCGAATTCGAACAGCAGTTCGAGGAGCATGAGCGAATCGACCTTGAGTTCCTCGAGCAGGGCCTCGGGCGTCACTCGAGCCGGATCGATGTTTTCGCGCTTGTGCAGGAATTCGCTGAGAACAGTCAGGTTGTCTGGTTTCATGAATGAACAGTGCCGCCTATTGGTGATTTCACAACCGGGTCACACTTCCGCAATTGTCGCATGTTTGACCAAGCGACCGAGGAACTCGCGGCCAGGTTGGGCGTGCACTTTCAAAAACCGCTGGTGCTGGCACAGGGCCCGATCGACCCGGCCGAGGTCGGGAAGTCCGCTGCTGTGCCGGCACCGAAGCGGCTAGAACGGGATATCGTCTTCCATATCGTCGAACTTGCCCGCCGGTTTGCTGGCGGCCTTGCCCTCGCCCGCGGCGGCGGGCTCTTTCGCTTCCCGGGCACCTGCGTCGCCCGCCCCTTGCCGGCTGCCCAGCATCTGCATGCGGTCGGCGACGATTTCGGTGGTAGTGCGTTCCTTCCCTTCCTTGTCCTGCCACTTGCGCGTGCGCAAGGATCCCTCGATATAGACCTGCGAGCCCTTCTTGAGATACTCGCCGGCGATTTCCGCGAGCCGGCTGAAGAACACCACGCGGTGCCATTCGGTGCGTTCCTGCTTTTCACCGCTCGTCTTGTCTTTCCAGGTATCCGTGGTGGCGACCGAGATGTTGGTGATCGCTCCGCCCTCGGGGTTGTAGCGCGTCTCGGGATCGCGCCCCAAATTGCCTACCAATATGACTTTGTTGACCGATGCCATTTAACTTTCTCCTCCGATAATTTCCATCGCCGCCCGCTCGTCGAACGATTCAGGATACACCGTTAGTCGGGCAATGCCTTCTTCCGGCACGACCACCGCCTCCCGCACACCGCGCAGACAAACGAGCTTCTCGCGCAGCGCGACCGGATCGAGCCCCGCGCGCACCCGATATGCCCGTTCCACGGCCTCTCCAGGCACGCGCATTCGCGAGGCCACTCCCAGCCATAACGCAATCACCGTGAATCCGAATACAAAGACGGCCGGATCGCCGAAGTTTTTGGCCAGCCAGCCGCCTGCCGCGCCGCCGACGAACAGCCCCAGCGACTGGGTGGTGTTGTACACCCCGAGCGCGGTGCCGCGCGAGGCCGGCCGCGCCACCCGGGACACGAGAGACGGAAGGCTCGCCTCGAGGATATTGAAGGCGACGAAGAAGGCGAGCAGCAGCGCGATCGCCATGCCGAAATTCGTGTAGCACACGGCGAAGCCGAGCTCGACGGCAAGCAGCAGGACGATGGCCGCGAGAAAGAGGAATTTCATCCGGCCCCGGCGCTCGGCGTGGAGCAGCGGCGGCAGCATGAGTACGAAGGAGCCGAGCACGACGGGCAGATAGACCTGCCAGTGCTCGCTCACGGCGAGCCCACCGTACTGGACAAGGGCAACCGGGATCACGACGAAAATGGCCATTTGCACGACGTGAAGCGAAAAGATGCCGAAGTTGAGCCTCAGTTGCTCGGTGTTGCGCAAGACCTCGGCCAATGCGCCGCGCTGGGCGCGCCGCATCGGGTCGTCCGCGCTTTGAGGCTCCGGGGGCACGACCGCGAGCGTCACCCAGATCGCCACGAGCGACAACGCGCCGACGAGGTTGAAGATTCCGTCCATCCCGATAGCGCGATAGAGCGCGGGCGCAGCAACGAGTGATACGGCAAAGGTCATTCCGATCGAGCCTCCGACCATGGCCATCGCCTTGGCGCGATGTTCCTCGCGCGTAATATCGGCAATGAACGCCGTGACCGGCGCCGAGATTGCCCCCGCTCCCTGGATCGCGCGCCCGAGGATGACCATATGGATATCGGAGGCCCATGCCGCGATAAAGCTCCCGAGCGCGAAGACCAGTAAACCGATGACGATCACGCGTTTTCTGCCGTAGCGGTCGGAGACCATGCCGGAGGGGATCTGCAGGATCCCCTGGGTCAAACCATAGATGCCGAGCGCCACGCCGATGAGGGTCTGGCTATCGCCGCCCGAGAGCTGCCGCGCGTGCACGGCGAACACGGGCAGGATCAAAAAGAGCCCGAGCATGCGCAGGGCGAACAGCGACGCGAGCGAGAGGCTCGCGCGCAGTTCCAAGGAGGACATCCGGCCTGGTTCAGCCGGGGACGTCATGGGAGTAGCGGGAACACTGCGAAATTTCGTATAGTAGTAGGTTAGCCTTTGCCTACCCGCTCAATGGACCAGATCCGCATCCGCGGCGCACGCACGCACAACCTGAAGAACCTGAATGTCGATCTGCCGCGCAACCGGCTGATCGTGATCACCGGGCTTTCCGGCTCGGGGAAGTCTTCCCTCGCCTTCGACACCCTTTACGCGGAAGGACAGCGCCGCTATGTCGAGTCGCTCTCGGCCTACGCGCGGCAGTTCCTGCAGCTGATGGAAAAGCCCGACGTCGATCTGATCGAGGGGCTGTCGCCCGCGATCTCGATCGAACAGAAGGCGGCGAGCCACAACCCGCGCTCCACCGTCGGCACCATCACCGAGATCCACGACTACCTGCGCCTCCTGTATGCGCGCGTTGGCACGCCCTACTGCCCGCAGCACAAGCTGCCCCTGCAGGCACAGTCCGTGTCGCAGATGGTCGACCACGCGCTTGCCCTCCCCCAGGACACGAAGCTCATGATCCTCGCCCCCATCGTCGCGAGCCGAAAGGGCGAGCAGCAGGAGTTGGTGGCGGAGCTGCGCGCGCAGGGGTTCGCGCGCCTGCGCGTCGACGGCAAGGTTCATGAAATCGACTCGGTCCCCAGACTCTCCAAGAACATGAAGCACTCGGTGGACGTGGTCGTCGACCGCCTGAAAGTGCGCCCCGACGCGAAACAGCGTCTGGCGGAATCCTTCGAAACGGCGCTCAGGCACGCCAACGGCCGCGCCGTGGTGCTCGAGCTCGATTCGGGC
Source organism: Betaproteobacteria bacterium (assembly GCA_005883665.1). Classification (GTDB taxonomy): domain Bacteria; phylum Pseudomonadota; class Gammaproteobacteria; order Burkholderiales; family SG8-39; genus VBDM01. Next base: position 2,243 of record VBDE01000203.1, on the reverse strand, counting down.
CGCGAGCACCTCTTCTCGGCGCGCTACGCCTGCCCCGTCTGCGACTACTCGCTGCCCGAGCTCGAACCGCGCCTTTTCTCCTTCAACAATCCCATGGGCGCCTGCCCGGAGTGCGACGGCCTGGGCACGATCAGCTTCTTCGATCCCAGGCGCGTGGTCGCGCACCCGGGCTTGAGCCTCGCCAGCGGCGCGATCAAGGGCTGGGACCGGCGCAACCAGTTCTATTTCCAGATGCTCACGAGCCTCGCCGCGCATTTCGGGTTCGATGTCGAGGTTCCGTTTGAAAAACTCCCCGAGCCGGTCCAGACGCTCGTGCTCTACGGCACGCAGGAGAAAATCCCGTTCTCCTACCTGAGCGAGCGCGGCCGCACGATCGTGAAAGAGCACGCCTTCGAGGGCATCCTGCCCAGCCTCGAGCGCCGCTACAAGGAAACCGATTCGCTGGTGGTGCGCGAGGAGCTCGCGAAATACCTGAACGCCAAGGCCTGCCCCGCCTGCGAGGGGACGCGGCTTCGTCCGGAAGCGCGTCACGTCAAGGTCGACGACCGCGCAATCTACGAGGTGAGCGGGCTCCCCTTGAAGCAGGCGCTCGAATTCTTCCGTCAGCTCAAGCTCCCCGGCGCAAAGCAGGCCATCGCCGAGAAAATCGTCAACGAGATCGTTGCGCGTCTTTCCTTCCTCAACAACGTCGGTCTCGACTATCTGTCGCTCGACCGCGGCGCGGACACGCTGTCGGGCGGCGAGGCCCAGCGCATCCGGCTCGCCAGCCAGATCGGCTCGGGACTCACCGGCGTCATGTACGTGCTCGACGAGCCCTCGATCGGCCTGCACCAGCGCGACAACGCTCGCCTCCTCGCCACGCTCAAGCATTTGCGCGACCTCGGCAACACGGTCATCGTAGTCGAGCACGACGAAGAGGCGATCAACTCGGCCGATCACGTGCTCGACATGGGACCGGGAGCGGGCGAGCACGGCGGCCAGGTGGTCGCGGAGGGGCCGCCCGAGCAGATCCGCAGGAACCCCGCCTCCCTCACCGGTCAGTACCTCTCCGGCGCGCTCGCGATCGCCGTGCCCAAGACCCGCCGCCGTTTCGACAAGACGCGGGTCTTCAGGCTGCGCGGGGCGCGCGGGAACAATCTCAAGAATATCGATCTCGCGCTGCCGGTAGGCCTGTTCGTGTGCGTAAGCGGCGTCTCCGGCTCGGGTAAATCGACGCTCATCAACGACACGCTCTATCACGCCGTCGCGCGCGAGCTCTACGGCTCGGTGCACGAGCCCGCCGCGCACGATTCGATCAAGGGGCTGGAGTTCTTCGACAAGGCGGTGAGCGTCGACCAGAGCCCGATCGGCCGCACCCCTCGCTCCAATCCCGCGACCTACACCGCCCTCTTCACGCCGATCCGCGAGCTTTTCGCGGGCGTGCCCATGGCGCGCGAGCGCGGTTACGGTCCGGGGCGTTTCTCCTTCAACGTGAAAGGCGGGCGATGCGAGGCCTGCCAGGGCGACGGTGTCATCAAGGTCGAAATGCATTTCCTGCCGGATATCTACGTGCCCTGCGACGTCTGCCACGGCAAGCGCTACAACCGTGAAACGCTGGAGGTGCAGTTCAAGGGGAAAAACATCCACGAAGTGCTGCAGATGACGGTCGAGGCCGCCTACGAGTTCTTCAATGCGGTTCCGGCGGTGGAGCGCAAGCTCCAGACCCTGCTCGAAGTGGGCCTCGGCTACATCCAGCTCGGGCAGCCGGCCACCACGCTCTCGGGCGGAGAGGCGCAGCGGGTGAAGCTCTCGCTCGAGCTCTCCAAGCGCGACACCGGACGCACGCTCTACATCCTCGACGAGCCGACCACGGGCTTGCATTTCAAGGACATCGATCTGCTGCTCTCCGTGCTGCACCGCCTGCGCGACGCGGGCAACACCGTGGTCGTCATCGAGCACAATCTGGACGTGATCAAGACCGCCGACTGGATCATCGACCTCGGGCCCGAGGGCGGCGAAGGCGGCGGGCGCATCATCGCCCAGGGAACGCCCGAGGACGTGGCCGCCCTGGACGCGAGCTTCACCGGCCGGTACCTGCGCAACGTGCTGGAAAAAAGGGTGAGGCGCGCAGCGTAGCCTAGCGTTTCGCCTTCTTCGCCTCCGAGGGCTCGGGCAGTACCGGGCGCCCCGGCCGAGTCAGGATTTCCGGCTGCAGGATCTCGTCGAGCCGTTCCTTCGAGAGCAGGTTTTTTTCCAGAACCAGA
>VBDE01000337.1 GCA_005883665.1 Betaproteobacteria bacterium | reverse complement strand
TCTCGGGCACCATCGGCGAGGAGCGGGCGATCGAAGCGATCCGGCTCGGCGCGACCGACTACGTCTTGAAGAACAACATGCGGCGGCTCGGCACGGTCGTAAGACGCGCCCTGTCGGAGGCGGGCGAACGCGAGCGCATCCGCATCGCGGAAGAGGAGCGCGCGCGCCTGGTGCAGATCCTCGAGGCGACCAGCGACTACGTGTGCATGACCGACCCCGCGGGAACGATCACCTATCTGAACGCCGCCGGGCGCAAATTGACCGGCGCGCCGGAATCGGAAGGCGTGGGCAGGTCGCTGGGCGAGATCTATCCGGCGTGGGCGCGCGAGCTGATCGAGCGCGAAGGAACGCCGGCCGCTTCGCGCGCAGGCGTGTGGAACGGCGAAACGGCGATCCTCGGCGCCGACGGGACGGAGATCCCGGTCTCGCAGGTGATCATCGCCCACCGGGGACCGGACGGGGAGATACGCTTCTTCTCGACGATCGCGCGCGACATACGGGAGCGAAAAGCCTACGAAGCGCGCCTGCAGTATCTGGCGAACTACGATCCGCTGACCGGCCTGCCGAACCGCGACCTGCTCGGCGATCGCACCCTGCAGGCGGTTGCGCACGCCCGGCGCGCGAGCCGGCCGGCGGCGCTGCTGGTCCTGAATCTGGATCGCTTCAAGCTGGTCAACGAGAGCTACAGCCACGGGGCGGGCGATACGCTGCTGCGCATGGTCGCCGACCGCCTGAAGAGCGCCGTGCGCGAAGGCGATACCGTGGCGCGGCTCGGTGGAGACGCCTTTGCGGTGCTCGCGACCGATCTCGCGCGCCCGGACGACGTTGTCTCCGTGGCGCGCAAGATCCGCGAGGCGATGCACTCGCCGTTCCGGCTCGAGGGACGCGAACTTCACGTCACGCTGAGCATCGGGGCGAGCGTTTATCCGCGCGACGGCGAAGACTTCGACATGCTGCTCCGCAACGCCGACGCCGCGATGCACCGCGTCAAGGCCGACGGCCGCAACGGCTTCCAGTTCTACGCCGCTGCCATGACCCAGCAGGCCACCGACCGCGTCGAGTTGGAGAACGAGTTGAGGCTCGCGCTGGAGAAGAACCAATTGGAAATTCACTACCAGCCCCAGGTCGTGCTCGCCGACGGCCGCATCGCGGGGGTCGAAGCCCTGATGCGCTGGAACCACCCGCAGCGCGGATGGATCCCCCCCGGGCAGTTCATCCCCGTCGCGGAGGACTCCGACCTGATCCATCCGCTCGGGGAGTTCGCGCTCGCGGAGAGCTGCCGGCAGATCCGCGTCTGGGGCGAGGCCGGGCTCGCCGAGTTGCGGCTCGCAGTCAACGTCTCGGCGCAGCAGTTCCGCAGTCCCGGTTTCGCGCGGGCCGTCGAGGGCGCCTTGCGCGCATCGAAGCTCGAGCCGCGCAATCTCGAGCTCGAGCTCACCGAAGGCGTGCTGGTCGAGAGCCGCGACCGGACGGTCGCCGTGCTCAATGCTCTGAAAGAGCTGGGTGTGCAGATCGCCGTGGACGACTTCGGGACGGGCTATTCGAGCTTGAGCTATCTCTCGCGGCTGCCGATCGATTGCCTTAAGATCGACCGCTCGTTCGTGAGCAAGGCTCACGAACACGGGCACGACGCGGCGATCACGCAAGCGGTGATCTCGCTCGCGCATTCGCTCGCGGTGCGGGTGATCGCGGAGGGAGTCGAGACGGTGGAGCAGCTGGAATTCCTGCGCATGCACCGTTGTGATCAGGCCCAGGGGTATCTCTTTTCCCCCGCCGTTCGCCCCGGGCCGATGGCGCAGTTTCTGGCGGTCGGCTCGCTCGAGCCGTCCGCCGCGAAATTCAACTGAAGGCGCCCAGCGCCGTGGAGCGGACATGGAAAAGACGATCTTGCTGGTCGAAGACAATCCGAACGACGAGGAGCTGACGCTGCGCGCGCTGCGAAAGGCAAACATCGCCAACAGCGTCGTCGTCGCGAGGGACGGCCAGGAAGCGGTCGACTTACTGTTCGGCACGGGCAAGCACGCGGGGCGCGAGCCGCCGCCGATGCCCGCCGTGGTCCTGCTCGATCTCAAGCTTCCCAAACTCGACGGTATCGACGTGCTGAACCGGATACGCGCCGACGCGCGCACCAAGCTCGTCCCCGTGGTGATCCTCACCTCCTCGAGCGAGGACGAAGACATGCTGCGAAGCTACCAGTCCGGCGCAAACAGCTACGTGCGCAAGCCGATCGACTTCTCCGCCTTCGCCCACGCGGTCACGCAGCTCGGGAT
>VBDE01000328.1 GCA_005883665.1 Betaproteobacteria bacterium | reverse complement strand
TGCTGCGACAGCGGTTGCGCACGGATTCATGGTTGGAGCTCCTTTTCAAAACGGCGATGTGCAGAGCGCCTCGCGCTCAATTCGGCCCGGGATAAAGCCAGCCCTTGAACAGCCTCGTGAGCCGCGGGGCAACGAAATAAGTCATCGTCGGAACGACGAGCGCGGTCACTGCGAACACCTTAAGAATCGCAGGCGTCCCGGATGGCAGAATGCGGTTGAACATTTCCGCATAAAGATACACGAGCGGAAAAATACCCAGCCACGACACGAGCGTCATCTTGGCTCGCGGGGGAGGGCGCAGGGCGGGCTGCGCGGGAAGCGTGAACCACGCCTCCAGGCCGGTGAGAACGTCGTAGTGCGGCTCCCCTTGCGTGTAGCGGTTGGCGGCGGCAACCAGGCGCGCACGCTCCGGCGATTCTTCCCACGCGCGCAGATGCTCGCAGGAATCGAAGCGGTAGACCATGCGGAATCCTGGCTGGGCCGGGAGCGACGGCCGCGTCACCGTCACGCCGAGATGTCCGCGGAATTTCAATGCCGCGGCGATGAGGTTCTTCATCGCCTGCTCCAGCTGCGCGTCCATTCCCTCGCGCGGAATCCGGTCGATCACCTTCGTGACTGCGGTGTCCGTTTCAGATGAGGCGTTTTCCATGATGAATCCTTCGCATCGAAATGCTCAAAACGCGCAGGCGCAGCCGCCGGCCGTCGCTTCCATACGGCCACCTTCGAAGAGGGCGTCGAGTATAAGGTCGAGGCGACATGCCGTCTGCCGATGGGGATCGGATATTACGAGGGTTTCGCCGCGCGGACTTCGTGGAGCGCCGGCTCGCCCCGCAATACCGCATGACAGTTGCGGAGCACGACCTCGAACTCATCCAGCAAGCCGCTCCTCGCGCCGCTGGCGACATGAGGAGTGAGTACCACGTTTCGCAGGGCGGCGAAGCGGTCGCCCGCGGGCCGAGGCTCCACGGCGTGCGCATCGAGGCCCGCGCCGGCGATCGTGTCTGCTTTCAGCGCCTCGTACAGCGCGTCCTCGTCGACCAGCCGGCCGCGGCTGGTATTGATGAAAAAGGCCCTGGCTCGCATGGCGGCAAAGAACGAACGATTGGCGAATCCCGCGTTCTCTGGGATGTTGGAGACGTTCAGCGACACGAAGTCCGAGCGGCCAAGCAGGTCGCCAAGCTCGACGAACCTCGCCCCGGTGGCCGCTTCCTGCTCAGGTGTCGCGCGGCTGCGCTTGGTATAGAGGATAGTCATCCCGAAGGCGCGGGCAAGCCGCGCTGTCAGAAACCCTACTTCTCCCATTCCGACGATACCGAGCGTCTTGCCGTAGAGCCCGCTCGCATCCATTCCCGCCCAGTTATAGGCGACTCCACCCGGGTCGCCGAGACCAGCGGCGGCGGTAGCGCCTTCCCGCACTGCCCTGTCCGATGCAATCAGGCGCTTGGCCAGTGCCAGCATGAGCAGGATCCCGTGCTCAGCGGTGTAGTGCAACGTTCGTCGCGGCAGACAGGACACGCGGATCCCTCGCTCTGCCGCCGCCTCGAGGTCGATGTCTTGCGAGCGCTCGCCGAGGCGCTGGATCAGCTTGAGATTTAGGTGCCGGGCGAGGAGCTCCCGATTCACTTCGCCGCGCCGGAACAAAATGACCGTGGCGTCTTCGAATCTTCCGTCGCTCGCCAGCCCGATAACGGCGCCATCGCTGCGGCGCAATCCCTTCGCCGCCTTCACGAGCCGTGACGGGTCCACCTTCTCGGGGGCGAAGTAATCGCGGACCCATGGATCGTGCTCGGCGTCGCTGAGCACCATCCGCAGCACGCGGATGACCGGATCATCGTCGAGAAATAGGATGCGCGGTGCCGTCATTCGGCCGACGCCCCGGTTGCTCTGACGGTCGGCCTCCACTTGTCCCATATCAGGGTTCAGTCGACTCGCAGGTTTATTTTCCTCGCGAGCGCGCCCCACTTGTCCATCTCGGCGCGCACGAAGCGCCCGAACTCCTCGGGCGAGTTGCCGACGAGCTCCGCGCCCTGCACCAGCATGCGCTCGCGGAGCTCGGAATCTTTGAGGATTTTCGCGACCTCCTGGCCGAGCCGCGCGACGATCTCCTTCGGCACCTTTGCCGGCGCGAACAGCCCGTACCACTCGTAGGTCTCGTAATCGGGGAAACCCGACTCCCTGATCGTCGGCAGGTCGGGCAGCCCCGGCGAGCGCTGCGCGCCGGTGACCGCCAGCGCGCGCACCTTGCCGGCCTTTACGAAC
>VBDE01000327.1:2047-9801 GCA_005883665.1 Betaproteobacteria bacterium | reverse complement strand
TCTCGGCCTTGGCGATCTCGTTGATGTACGCCGCGGCGATCGGCACCTGGCCGCCCAGGCCCAGGCCCTGGATGAAGCGGAAGACGAGCATGGACGGGTAGCTCCAGGAGAATGCGCACACCAGGCTGAACGCCGAGAAGATGCCGATCGTCCAGGCCGCCACGCGCACGCGGCCGAGGCGCTCGGCGAGCCAGCCGAACAGGATCGCTCCCACGAGCTGCCCCGCGAAGCCGATCGAGATGAGCAGGCCGATCTGCGCCGGCGCGAGCTTCCACAGGGGGATCAGCACGGGGAGCACATAGGCGATGGCGAGCGCGTCGAAGGCGTCGAAGAAGGTCGCGACGCCCATCACCACGCGCAGCTTCACGTGCCAGCGCGAGAACGGCAGACGCTCGATCCGCGCGGCGATTTGCGCGGGGGTGACGCCCGGTGCGCTGCTCATGTTTCCCTCCTTTGGTTGATGGGATGCGCGTATCTCCGCGCGCCGCCTCGCCGTCGCCGCGGCGTCGACCTCGAACGTACGCGGATCGAGCACAACGCCGTAGGTGTATCGCGCGACTTCGAACGACACGTAGCCCTGGCGCACGTCGTGCGCCACCTTCTCCGGATCGCGCTCCTCGGGCGGCCCGAATCCGCCGCCGCCGCCGGCGCGAAGGGTGATCGCGTCGCCGGGGTCGAGCCGTTTCATCAGCACCTTGGCGTTGGGAAGGTCGGTGATTTCCCGGCCGCCTGAGCGCAGGCACACCTGGTTGCCGGCGCCGGAGTGACCGCCGGCCAATCCCCAGGGCGCGCAGTGCACGCGGTCGACCTGCACGTTGATGTTGATGGCGCTGAGCGCCTGCACCACCTGCTCGGTCCCCAGGCCCCCCCGGTAGCGCCCCGCGCCGCCCGAGTCCTCGCGCAGCGCGTGCCGCTCGAAAAGCATCGGGTACTTCGCTTCCATCTGCTCCACCGGATGGTTGTGCGTGTCGCCGTCGTTCAGGCACACCGTCGCGCTCATTCCGTCCTCGGTCATCTTGGCGCCGAAACCGCCCCCCGAAGGGCCGATTCCGGCGAGGAACAGCCTGCCGTCCTTGGGCGAGATGCCGTTGATGAGACAGACGAGCAGGTCGGCATGATGCGCGGCGATGGTGCGGTCCGGGATCGCCTTTTCCAGGGCCCGGAACACCGTGTCGACGACGGTCATGGGGAAAGTCATCCACCAGCGCATCGCCGCCGGTTTCACCGCGCTCACCACGGTGCCGGGCGCGAGGATCACCTTGAGGGGCCGGAAGCTCCCTTCGTTGATCGGGTAATCGGTCGGCGAGGTCAGGCATTTGTAGGCGACCTGCGCGCAGGAATAGCCGGTAGTCGCGCCGGAGTTGTAGAAACCGCGCACCTGCGGGCTCATCTGCGAGAGGTCGATTGTCATCTCCGCGCCCTTTTTCACCACGCGTACCTTGATCGGCACCGGCCTGCCGATCTCCACCCCGTCGTCGTCCATGTAGGACTCCGCCTCGTACGTGCCGTCGGGGATAGTCCGGGTGCGCGCGCGCGCCGCGGCCTCCGACTGGTCCATGATGTTGCGGATTGCGGCGAGGACGTTCTCCCTTCCGTAGCGCTCGAGCAGCTCGAGAAAGCGGCGTTCGCCCGTCTTAACCGCGGTGATCTGTGCGCGCAGATCGCCCATGGCGCGCTCGGGGATGCGCACGTTCATCCGGATGATGTCGACGAGGTCCTGGTTCACCACACCCGCCTTTGCGTACTTGACGATCGGGATCTGAAGACCTTCCGAGTAGATGTCGGTGGTCACGCCGCCGAGCACGCCGCCGACGTCGGTCCAGTGCGCCATGCAGCAGGCGAATCCCGAGAGCTTCCCCTCGTGGAAGATCGGCAGGCTGAACGTGAAATGGTAGAGATGGCTGCCCGTGGTGTAGGCGTCGTTCGTGACCAGGATATCGCCGGGCTCGAGTCCGTCCTTCCCGAAATGGGCGAGCTTCGCCTTGACGGTTTCCGCCATGCCGCGGATGAAGCTCGGCAACCCGAGCCCGATCGACACCGTCTCGCCCTCCGCCGTATACAGGCCCACGGTGAAATCGAGCGCCTCGTAGACGATCATGTTGTAGGCGGTGCGCATGAGGTTGGTCTTCATCTCCTCGGTCACCGCGATGACGCCGTTGCGGACGATCTCCGTCAGGACCGCGTCTGCCTTGACGCGCCGTTTCGCTCTCGCGCGTTTCATTTCGTTCTCCTTCCGACTTCGATGACGAGATTTCCAAACGCGTCCACCTCGAGGCGGTCGCCCGGCAGCACGACCGTGGTCGAGGCATGCTCTTCAACCAGCGCCGGACCTTCGACGCGGTTCCCCGCTCTCAGGCTCTCTCGCGCGTAGCTCTGCGTCGCGAGCGACCTCCCGGGCTCGGCAAAGTAGACCTTGCGTTTACCGCGGTGCGCGGAGGAAAGCGGCGCGCGTCCGCCGCGCGGGATGCGTTCGAGCGACGGCTTTTTCATCGCGCCCGTCACGCTGGCGCGCAAACTCACGATCTCGGCGTTTTCCTCGGGTGCGCAGGTGCCGTAGCGGCGCAGGTGTTCCTCGTCGAAGCGGCGCTTCAATGCAACGCGGCTGCGGCGTCGGAAAACCACGTCGGGCAAATCCACGGTGACGGGATGCTCCTGGCCGACGTAGCGCATGTCGGCCGCGCGCGCGGCGACAACGCTCCCGGCGGGTACGCCGCTCGCGGCGAGCGCCTTCTTTCCCTCCGCGATCAGCGGTTCGTAGACTTTTTCGATCGCGTCGAACGATGCGTCCACGAGCCGCGTGAACCAGGTGCGCACGAAGTCATAACGCAGATCCGAGAACAGCATGCCGAAAGCGCAGAAATGCCCTGGAGCGCGCGGCACGATGACCTGCTTCATGCCGATCTCCCGGGCGATGGCCGAGGCGTGCAGAGGGCCCGCCCCACCGTAGGCGATGAGGGTGAATGCGGCGGCGTCGAGGCCGCGTTCGGTCGATACCGCCTTTACCGCGTAGGACATGGCCGTGGCCGCGATGCGCAGGATGCCGTCCGCGGCGTGCATGAGGTCCAAGCCCAGCGGCCCGGCGATGTGCTCGCTGATGACGCGCTCCGCGGCACGCGCATCCAGCTTCATCTCACCGCTCAAGAAACGGTCGGCGCTCAGCCGCCCGAGCACGAGATTGGCGTCGGTCACCGTGGCCTGCGTGCCGCCCAGAGCGTAGCAGGCCGGACCGGGGTTCGCGCCCGCGCTTTTGGGGCCGACCCTGAGTGCGCCGCTCGAATCCACGGCGGCGATGCTGCCGCCACCCGTACCGACCTCGAAGATGTCCATCATCGGGATCTGCACCGGAAGCGCCTGCGCGTAGCCGCCGATGAGCGCGGCCCCGGTCGTAAGCGCTTCGCCCCGGTAGATGACTCCGGCCTTGGCCGTGGTGCCTCCCATGTCGAAGGCGACGGCGTCCGCGAGATCCAGCTCGCGGCACAGCGCCTGAGCGCCGATCACGCCCGCGGCCGGACCCGATTCGAGCATGCGAACGCACTGGGTTCTCGCCTGGTGCGATTCGTAGAGTCCGCCGGTCGATTGCACCAGCAGGAACGATCCTTCGAATCCGGATTGCTTCAGGCGCTCGTCGATTCCGTGCACATATCGGCTGACGACCGGTCCGATGTACGCGTTCGCGACTACGGTCGAGCAGCGCTCGAACTCGCGGTATTCGCGGGAAAGCTCGTGCGAGGCGGTGACGAATGCGCGGGGCAGGCGCTCGCGCACGATCTCCCTTGTGCGCGTCTCGTGCGCGGGGTTGACGTAGGAGTGGAGGAACATGATCGCGACCGCCTCGACGCCCGCGGTTTCGAGCCGGTCGCAGGCCGCGTGCACGCTCGCTTCATCGAGCGCGACGTGGATCTCGCCTTCGGCGGTGATGCGCTCGCGGACCTCGAACCTGAGCGCACGCTCGGTGAGGGGCGCGTGTTTCCTGAAGTAGAGGTTGTACGCGTCGGGCCGGTTGATGCGCCCGATCTCGTAGACGTCGCGGAAACCCTCGGTGGTGAGGAGGGCGGTTTTGGCCCCGGTGCGCTCGAGCATGGTGTTGATCGCTATCGTCGACCCGTGCAGGAAGGCCTCGGCGTCCGCGAAGCGCGCGCCGGCTTTTTCCATGCCGTCGGAGATGCCGTCGACCAGCCGCGCGGGCGTGGAGAGCGCCTTGCCCAGAAGCAGGCGCCCCGTTTTTTCGTCGAAGGCCACGATGTCGGTAAACGTTCCGCCGATGTCAGCGGCGAGGCGCGTGCGCGGGGAAGACTGCTGCGAGGATCGGCGGCCGGCCGGCCGGAGCTTCTTCATCGTGCGCGGATGATACCGATATCTGCGACAATTAACCGCCGGAGCAACTATGGACCTGAAGGACATCCGTCTCTACGTGGACGACCGTCCCGCGGAAGGCGTGTTCCGCGTGCATCGCGACGTGTACTCGGACCCGGACCTGCACGAGCTCGAGCACAAGTTCATCTTCGAGCGCACCTGGAATTTCCTCGCACTCGAATCGCAGATCGGCAAGCCGAACGATTTCGTCACGGGACACATCGGCAGGACGCCGGTGCTCGCGACGCGCGACGCGAAAGGGCGCCTCTGCGCATTCGTCAACGTGTGCCGCCACAAGGGCGCGATGCTGTGCGCCGCCGAGGAGGGCAACGCCAAATATCACGTCTGTCCGTATCACGGCTGGGCGTACGACGCATCGGGGAAGAACGTCGACATCAAGGACCGCAAGACCGGGAGCTATCCACCCTCGTTCGAGGCCGAGGACCACAACCTCGTGCCCCTCGCGCGGGTGGCGAGCTACAAGGGGTTTATCTTCGGGAGCCTCTCCGACGAGGTTCCGCCGCTCGAGGATTTCCTCGGCGACATGCGTTTCTTCACCCCGGACGCTCGGTGTACACCTATCGCGGCAACTGGAAGTTGCAGCTCGACAACGGTCTCGATCCCTATCATTTGACGACGACGCACCTTTCCTACATGGATCTGCAGGCGCGCCGCCGCGGAGGCGAGGGGCACCTGGAGGCGCGCCAGTACGATTGGGCGAAGCGCAATTCCGCCGAAGGCGGGACCTTCGCGCTCTCCCACGGCCACGCCGCGACCTGGCTCGAGCAGCCCGAGCCCGAAAAGCGCCCGATTTACCCCGCGCTCGCCGAGATCCGCGCGCGCGTGGGCGAGCGGCGCGCCGAATGGATGCTGAAGGCGCGCAACGTGCACGTCTTTCCCAATATGCAGATCGCGGACGCGATCACGCTGATGCTGCGCACCTTCAGGCCGCTCGCGGCCGACCGCACCGAGATGAAGAGCTGGTGCCTCGCCCCGATCGGCGAGGCGCCCGAGCTGCGCGCCTGGCGGCTGCGCCAGTTCGAGGATTTCTTCAACCCCGGGGGCCTGGCGACGCCGGACGACACCGTGACCTACGAGGGCTGCCAGAGCGGTTTCGGCGCGCAGCCGATCTCGTTCCTGCAGGGCTACGCGCGCGGCATGGCGGCGATGAAGGCCGGCGCGGACGAGGCCGCGGCGTCGATCGGCATCCGGCCCGAGGCGAGCGTGCGGGGCCGGTTCGAGATGTTCAGCGAAGTCGGCTTCCACGCGCCCTACCGCGAGTGGGCGCGCCTGATCCAGGCGGGCGTCGCGGGCAGGAAGGCGTATCCGTGAACGCCCGCGCGCAGGGAGGCTCGCTCGACGCGGGCATCGAGCTCGTCCACCGCGAGGCGAGGTATCTCGACGAGCGGCGCTGGGACGAGTGGCTCGCGCTTTTCGTCGAGGACTGCGAGTACTGGATGCCGGCTTGGAAAGCGGACGGCACGCCGACGACCAACCCGCAGGCCGAGCTTTCGCACATCTACTACGCCAGCCGCGCGGGGCTGGAGGACCGGATCGTGCGCATCCGCTCGAGGAAATCCGCCGCCTCGACGCCTATGCCGCGCACCGCCCACATCCTCGGCAGCGTCCTTCCTGCGGAATCGTCCGCGGACCGGCTGAAGCTCGATTCGACCTGGGTGAGCCACGTGTTCTTCCCGCGCTCGCGCGAGAGCCACGCGTTCTTCGGTCGCTCCGAGCACGAGCTGGTGCTGCGCGAGGGAGATTGGCGCATCGCGAAAAAGAAGATCCTGCTGCAGAACGACTACATTCCCACGATGCTGGACGTCTACTGCGTCTAGTGAAAACCGGGGACAGACCACGTTTTCAATTCTCGGAGAGAGATCGCGCAAAACGTGGTCCGTCCCCGGTTTTCGAAGCGACGCGGCTGCTCGGAAAGTGGACCAAGCTCGCGCAAGGTCACGTCATGCTCGGCTCGGGCTGCTCGTGCGGCGTGAGCTTCGCCAATCTGCGTCTCGCTGACTTCGAGCCGCAGATCCTCGGGTACCTGAAGACGAAGCACGGCGTCAGCGGATTCTCCAGCGTCCCCGACCTGCTGCGCTCGATTGTCAAGCAGAGCGAAGGAGAGAAGCACGGTGGGCAGCTCGCGCTGCTGGCCGACCTCGCGCGCAGCCTCGACTCCTTCGACGAGCTGCACCGCGGGCGTTAGCTGCCTACTCCAGTTGCCGCACCGCCCGAGCTACGAGGTCCGGAGCGCGATGGTAGCGGCGGCGACGTAGCCGTCCCCGTCGCGCTCAATCGTCCACATCACCAGGGACTGGTCGGCGATAGGCCCCAGGAAACGATCCGTGGCATTCGTCGTGTCGCGGTTCGGGTGACGATTGTACGGGGCGCGCGCGTAAACGGTGTTCGTGACCTCGTCGGGAAAATAGAGCTGGGTGGTGGCCGCTTTCGCGCCGACGCGGATCTTCAGGTGCACGTGTGGGGTGCGGCCCAGGTACCAGCCTGGATAGATCGTATGGAACCGGACGCCGCCGGCGCGGTCTGTGAGCTGAGTGCCCCGCAGAAACGTCTTGTCGTCCACTGGCTCGACGTGTCGCGGGGCGATAGCTGCGCCCTCGTAGCCGGAGTAGATGCCGAGCGCATCGCATTGCCAGACATCCACGGCAGCTCTTGGGATCGGCGCGCAGGACGCGGAGGCGTCGCGCACGTGGAGAACGAGCCGCAGCGGCACGCCGGGCTTACCCTCGGAGACGTCTTCGCGAATGCGAGCCCGGTCTAGGTAGAACGGGCCTTCGATCTGCTCCGGGGTCAGCGCGCACACTGGTTGCGCGAGCACCCGTCGACCCCACGCTGAGGCGACAGTACCGAGCGCGAGACGGCCTAGAACCCCCACCGCTGTTCGCCTATTCATGTTTTCCTTTCGACTGCGCCACTCAGCGCCGCTTCTCGCCCGTCGCGGTGGGGCGCGCTGTTGGGCAGGCCTTTCAATTGAGTTCTCCCTTTCGTTCGATGACTAAAGGAACCGCCCCTTCTAGGTTGACATTACGGATGAGTCCATCCTGAGACTCAAACCACAAAATAGTCCCCGTGTTGGATGCTGTGATCGTGATCAAACGACCGTAGGCTTTGGGAATTTTAATCGGACGACGAGAGAACGTGAATCGCCTCTCCGTACCAAAAGAAACGTTGTCTTCAATGACCGTGTCTTCTACTAGCGCGCCAAAATTGAAGTGGTAGGCGAAAGCCAATCCGGGCACGAGAACGGACAGAGCTATCGCCGAGGTCAATACCCCGGAGCGTGTTTTCATAGAAAGAGTCCTCCTGTTCCAATACTATTTAGCTGCCGACGTTTCCTTGCTCGATTCGTAGGGAGAGGCATTCGAGTCGAGGCTAGACCTCAT
>VBDE01000327.1:0-1926 GCA_005883665.1 Betaproteobacteria bacterium | reverse complement strand
AAACCGGTCACATTGCCGACGACTTTGCACCCAGCGACATCGGAAGTATTTTCGGTGAGCGTCACTCGATCGGCACCGGGCACGAGCCTCACCGTCATTGGGGTGCATGAAGAACTCAGCACTACGATAGCTACGAGCATGAGACGCCGTGCTACAGGATTTCTCAAGTGCATATAGGTACCCCGCTTGGTGAGATGGGTGCGTTGAGTCTAGCGAGGCTATATCACCCATGCTGTAACATTGCGCAACCAAAGTGTTACGCGACCGCCAGAAAAAGGGCGAGTTCGGCGCTTGGTCGCCATAGCGCGCACATTGCTGCGCCAATGCATGCAAGGTATGGCTATCGACGAAATCTTCACAATTCGCTACATTTCGACAGAGTCCGCTCCCGACCGCTTATCGGTTACGGCCCTGCGCCCGCTATTTCCAAAATCTGTTTCACTTCGGGGGCTTCTTCTTGGCGAGTAGCTCCTTGAGATCCGCGAAGGGAGCGTAGGTCGACGCGCGGCCACCGGCGGAGGGGCTGCTTCCGCCGCCAGCCGCTTCCAAGTGCCGCCGGTGTTCGTTGTCGTGGCAGTACAGGCACAGCAGCTCCCAGTTGCTGCCGTCGGGCGGGTTGTTGTCGTGATTGTGGTCCCGGTGGTGGACGGTCAGTTCGCGCACGTTGGCGCGCGTGAACTCGCGGGCGCAGCGCCCGCAGATCCATGGGTAGATCTTCAGCGCCTGTTCCCTGTAGCCGCGTTCGCGCTTCTCGGCGGCACGGCGGGCATCGGCGACGAGGCGGTCGAGCTTGCCAGGGTCGCTTGCGCTCATGAAGCCACGTCAGCGGCGCGTCGGACGAAGCGATTCGATCATCGCCCGGAAGTCGTCGGGTGCGTCGCGCTCGAACGACATGCGTTGGCCCGTTCTGGGGTGCACGAATCCGAGAACCCGCGCGTGGAGCATCGGGCGCGTCGATTCGATCTTCGGACCTGCGTAGTCGCGGATATACACGCGTTCGCCGACCAAGGGATGGCCGAGCTCGGACAGGTGGATGCGAATCTGATGCTGCCGCCCGGTTTCGAGGCGGCACTCGACCAGGGTCGCACCCGCGAGCGGAGCGATCGGTCTGACGTGCGTAACCGAGCGCTTCGCCTCCGGCGGAATTCCGCCCCTGGGGCGCCGGAAGTGGCCGTAGGAGCCGCGGAGTCCGTCGCCGCGATCCATGACGAGATGGGTTTCGACGCGCTTCGCGGCGACCGCGCCGTGCGCGATCGCATAATAGGCGCGCTCGATGTCGTGCGCGCGGAACTGCATCGCCAGAATGCGCTTCGCATCCGCGGTGCGCGCGAATACCATCAAGCCGCTCGTGTCTTTGTCGAGCCGCTGAACCACGCCGAGCCCGCGGTCGAAGCCGCGCCCGCGCATTCGCCGCAGCAAGGCTCGTGTGCAGTCGACGAGCGTGTCCTTGTCGCCCGGCTCGTAGGCGATGCTCAGCATTCCGGCGGGCTTGTCGACGACGACGACGTCGCGGTCGAAGTACGCGATCGCGCCTTCGGGCAGGCCGGGACGGAGCTTAGGCGCGCGTTCGTCGACGATCACCACTGCGCCGGGAGTAACGCGCGAGGCGGGATCTAGGCACCGCTCGCCGTCCACCGTCACGCGCCCTTCGCTGCACAGGCCGCGCGCGCGCGACCACGCCGCGCCCGTCTGCTCGCGCACGATCGCGGCGACGGTGGGCTCGGTCGATCTCATCAGCTAGTCGAGCGGTTCGACCTTGACGATGGACGCGCCGTGGTTGCTGCCGATCCAAAGCGTGCCGGGACTCTTCGAATCGTCGAGATAGACGCGGCGGATGTTGGTCGGTCGCGGCAGCATGTATTCCGTGTATTGGCCGCTCTTGATGTCGAGGCATGACACGCGGTCGGTCAGCATCGATCCGGTCCA
>VBDE01000326.1 GCA_005883665.1 Betaproteobacteria bacterium | reverse complement strand
GCCTTGATGGGATCCGCCACGCCCAGGATGCCCACGGCATGCGAACCTTCGACGAGAAACACGACCGTTTCGCCACTCCGGCGCAGCGCATCCGATTCGTCCATCAGCGTTTGAGGCACGCTGGCGATCGACTCGGCGAAGCGCAGATTCCCGAGTGCGACCTGCCTGCCCCCGACTGTTCCCGCGACGCCCTTGCCGGTGACGGAGACGAAATCCGAGACGGAGACCGGCTCCGCGCGGCGCTCCTGGGCTCCCTGCAGGATCGCCGCGGCGAGGGGATGTTCGCTTCCGCGCTCCAGGCCCGCCGCAATCTGAAGCACGCGGCTCTCCGCGACGCCGTCGGCTGCGAGGATGGAGGCCAGCCTCGGCTTGCCTTCGGTCAGCGTGCCGGTCTTGTCGACCACCAGCGTGTCGATCTTTTCCATGCGCTCGAGCGCCTCGGCATTGCGGATGAGGACGCCGCCTTGAGCGCCGCGCCCGGTGCCGACCATGATCGACATCGGTGTCGCGAGCCCAAGGGCACAAGGGCAAGCGATGATCAGCACCGATACGGCGCTCACGAGCGCAAAGCTCATCGCGGGTGGCGGGCCGTAGATCGACCAGACCACGAATGCAACCAAAGCGATGCCAACGACCGCGGGAACAAAATAAGACGAAACCTGATCGGCGAGGTTCTGGATGGGAGCGCGCGTGCGCTGCGCCTCGGCGACCATATGCACGATTTGTGCGAGCAGCGTCTCCGCACCGACGCGCTCCGCGCGCATCACGAAACTCCCTGTGCCGTTGATCGTGCCGCCCGTGACTTTCTCTCCAGGATGCTTTTCCACCGGCATCGGCTCGCCTGTGACCAGGGATTCGTCCACGCTCGAGCGGCCTTCCAGAATCACGCCGTCAACCGGCACCTTTTCGCCCGGGCGCACCCGCAGGCGATCCCCTCGCTGCACCTGATCGAGCGGCACCCCCTCGTCGCTGCCATCCGGGCGAATCCGGATCGCGGTCCGGGGAGCGACCTTGAGCAGCGCGCGAATGGCGCCGCTCGTGCTCTGACGCGCTCGCAACTGAAGTACTTCCCCGAGCAGGACCAGCACCGCGATCACCGCCGCCGCCTCGAAGTAGAGACCGACTTCTCCGTGGGAATCGCGAAACGCCGGAGGAAATAGTCCGGGTGCAAGCAATGCGACGGCGCTGTAGGCGAACGCCACGCCGATTCCGAGCGCAATCAGCGTGTACATGTTGAGGTTGCGGGACATCAGCGAATTCCAGCCGCGCACGAAGAAAGGCCACGCTGCCCAAAGAACCACCGGGACGCTCAGGACGAACTGAATCCAGCCGGAGAATTTTGGATTTGGCAACGCCACGTGCAGGCCTGGCAGGTGTTCGGCCATTGCCAGGCCCAAAACCGGAACTGTGAGCGCGAGCCCGACCCAGAACCGGCGCGCCATGTCGAGCAGCTCGGGGTTGGGCTGGTCGTCTGCGATTGGTGCGACAGGCTCGAGCGCCATGCCGCATTTCGGGCAGTTGCCGGGGCCCGCCTGCCGGATCTCCGGGTGCATCGGGCAGGTGTAGATCGCGGCCGGCGTCGCGCCGGGCAGCAGGGCGGGCTTCCCTGACGCCTTGGCGTACCGCTCGGGCTCGGCAGCGAACTTGTCGAGACAATGCTGGCTGCAGAAATACCAGTGTCGGCCGGCGTGCGAGTGCTTGTATTTGGCGGCCGAAATATCCAGCGGCATGCCGCAAACCGGGTCAATTGCAAACCCCGGGGAGGGCGATGCACGAGTATCCGGCACCGGCCTCGCGTACGACGGATCGCTGCCCGACGGCACGTGATCGTGAGAGTGCACCGCGGTTCTCCGTGTGGCGCGAGCCGCCCTATTCCACGGTCACCGATTTGGCGAGATTTCTGGGCTTGTCCACGTCGTTGCCTCGTTCAAGCGCCGCGTGGTAGGCGAGCAGCTGCAGAGGCACGGTATGCAGGATCGGCGACAGAAATCCGGCGTGATCTGGCATTCGGATGACGTGGATGCCGTCGCCCGCGACCATGCGCGTGTCCTGATCGGCGAGCACGTGCAGCTCGCCGCCCCGTGCACGCACTTCCTGGAGGTTCGATTTGAGTTTTTCCAGAAGCGCGTCCTTGGGCGCGATTGCGATCACCGGCATGTTCTTGTCCACGAGCGCGAGCGGCCCGTGCTTGAGCTCGCCCGCGGCGTAGGCCTCGGCGTGGATGTAGGAGATCTCTTTCAGCTTCAGCGCGCCCTCCATCGCGATCGGGTAGTGGATGCCGCGCCCCAGGAACAGGGCGTGCTGAAGCTGGGCGAACTTCTCCGACCACATCCTCACCTGCGGTTCCACGTGCAGCACGCGCTCCAGCGCCCGCGGCAAATGCCGCAGCGACTGCAGCAGTTCAGCTTCGCGCTGCGGCGGCAACCGGCCTCGCAGCTTGGCGAGGATCATGGTGAGGAGCGCCAGCGCGGCAAGCTGCGTGGTGAACGCCTTGGTCGAGGCTACGCCGATCTCCGGTCCCGCGCGCGTGAGGAAGCGCAGATCGGACGCGCGCACGAGAGAGGACTCCGGCACGTTGCAGATCGAGAGCGCATGGCGGTGCCCCAGCGACTTGGCGTATTGCAACGCAGCGATGGCGGTAACGGTATTCGCTCGCGATCTCGACGCTCGTAGGGATGCCCGCGACGCCCTCCAGCCAGTAGCGCGCCACCATGCCGGCGTGAAGGCTCGTGCCGCAGGCGAGAATCAGCACGGCCTCGGCCTGCCGCAGGACGCCCTCGGCCTCCGCGCCGAAGAGCTGCGGCGACAGCGATTGCGCCCCGGTCACCATCTCCAGGGTGTTCGCCACCGCCATGGGCTGCTCGAAGATCTCCTTCTGCATGTAGTGCCGGTAGTGCCCCAGTTCGACCGCGTCGGCGGTGAGCTGCGACATATGCACCGGGCGGCTTACCGCCTTGCCGCCCGAGTCGCTGACGCGCACCCCATCGAGCGTGAGTTCGGCGCAGTCGCCGTCCTCGAGGTAGACGACGCGCTGCGTGACCTGAATGAGCGCCGAAGTATCGGAGGCGGCGAAATTCTCGCCTTCGCCGAGGCCGAGCAGCAGCGGCGCCCCGTGACGCGCGACCACCAGCCGCGAAGGATCTGACTCACTCACTACCGCGATTGCGTAGGCGCCGACCAGCTCGAGCACGCTCTTTCTCACGGCATCGAACA
>VBDE01000325.1 GCA_005883665.1 Betaproteobacteria bacterium | reverse complement strand
GAGCAGGCCGTACCACTGGCTGGATTCGTAGCCCGGAAGACCCCCTTCGGAAACGGTCGGCAGGTCCGGCATCGCCTGCAGCCGCTCGCGGCTCGTGACCGCAATCGCGCGCAGACGGCCCGCCGCGACGTGTCCGCCCGCGTTGATCGCGGGGAGGAACATGACCGGCGCCTCGCCCGCGAGCAGCCCGATCATCGCCGGGCCCGAGCCCCGATACGGAACGTGCACCAATTGCACCTCGGCCATCACGTTGAAGAGCTCGCCCGCGAGATGCGGCGTGCTGCCCGAGCCGGAGCCGGCAAACCCGATTCGCCCGGGCTGCGACTTCGCAAGTGCGATGAGCTCCTTCACCGACTTGACGTGTAGGGACGGATGCACGACGAGCACGTTGGGTCCAAGCGCCATCAGGCTGATCGGCTCGAAATCCTTCACCGGGTCGTAGGGGACGCTCTTGTAGAGGCTCGGGTTGGTCACAAAGCCCGCGCCCGTAAACAACAGCGTGGTGCCGTCGCTTGCCGATTTCGCAGCCGCTCCCGTCCCGATGTTTCCGTTCGCACCTCCGCGGTTTTCAATCACGAAGGGCTTGCCGAAGCCCTCGGCCAGCTTCTGGGCGAGGATGCGCCCCGCGGCGTCGACGCCCCCGCCCGCCGGAAACGGCAGGATTACGCGCACCGGGCCTTTCGGATAGGAATATTCGGCCCCCGACGAACGTTGTGCGGGTGCCGAGCACACGGTGAAAAGCAGGACGGTCGCCGCGATCGCGCGTGCCGGGTTCATTTCCCGACCCCCTGAATCGCCCGCCACACGTTCTGCGGTGTGGCGGGCATGGTGAGGTCGCGGACTCCGAGTTCACTCAGCGCATCGACGATCGCGTTGATGACCGCAGCGGGAGCGGGCGTGGTGGCCCCTTCGCCGGCGGCTTTGATGCCGAGCGGGTTCGTCGGCGAGAGGACTTCGACGATCTCTGCGCTGAAGGAAGGCAGCGTGTCCGATCGCGGTATGGCATAGTCCATGAGCGAGCCCGTGTGCGGCTGCCCCGTGGCCGGATCGAAATGGTAAATCTCCGAGATCGCCTGGCCGATTCCTTGCGCCGCGCCGCCGTGAGTCTGGCCGTGGACGATCATGGGGTTGATGCAGCGGCCGACGTCATCGACCGCAGTGAATCGCGTGATGTCGACTGCGCCTGTTTCGGGATCGACCTCGCATTCGCAGATCGCGCATCCGTTCGGGAATACCGGATCGTGCATCTCGTTGTCGGCGACGACGGCGAGTCCGCCTGACAATTCCTTGGGCAGGAGGGCTTCCGCCGAGTCTCGCGCCAATTCCAGAAAGCCGTACCCCCTCAGCGCGTGTGGCGCCGAGAAGCGCCCGTCGGCGAACCGGATCTCCACCGCGCTAGCTTCCAGCATGTACGCCGCGATTTTTTTCCCCTTTTCGATCAGCTCCCTTGCGGCCATGGAGAACACCGTCGCCGCGTGGCGCATCGAGCGGCCGGAATGCGAGCCGCCGCCGACGCTCACCACATCGGTGTCGCCGACGATGATATCGATCGCGTCCACGGGTACGGACAGGAGCGAAGACACCACCTGCGCGAAGCTCGTCTCGTGACCTTGCCCCGAGGGCTGCGTGCCGATCACGACCCTGACGCGCCCCGCGGGAGTGACGGTGACCTCGGCGCGCTCCTTGGGTGAGCCGATCGAGGATTCGACGTAGTTCGAGAGGCCGCGCCCGAGCAGCTTGCCGCGCGCGGCGGCGTTCTTGCGGCGGCCTTCGAATCCGTTCCAGTCGGCGATCCGCATCGCAAGATCCATGTTGGCCTGGTAGGTGCCGCTGTCGTAGGTCATTCCCACCGCGTTCCGGTAGGGCATCGCTTCCGGGCGGACGAGGTTCTTCCGGCGCAGCTCGATCCGGTCCATGCCGAGCTGCGCGGCGGCCGTGTCGATCAGGCGCTCGATCGCAAAGTTGACCTCGGGCCGTCCCGAGCTGCGATAGGGATTGGTCGGCGCCGTGGTGGTGAGCACGGCGCGGCTTCGCAGCGTCGCGGCAGGGATGTCGTAGCAGCCGGTGATGAGCCCCGATCCCTTTGAGAGCGGTGAGAGCGAAACGCAACGCGCGCCGACGTTGGAGAGGTTGGAGGCGCGCATCGCGAGAAACTTGCCGTCGGAGCGAAGCGCGAGCTCGACCTCCGTGACGAGGTCCCGCCCTTGATAATCGGACAGGAACGCCTCCGACCGCGAGGCGGTGAACTTCACCGGGCGGCCGAGCTTGCGCGAAGCCCAGAGCGCCAGACCAAACTCCACGTACACCCGGTTTTTCGATCCGAAATTTCCGCCGACGTCGCACGAGAGCACGCGCAGATCTCGGGAATCGATCCCGAGCAGCGACGCGAGGTCTTTCTTGTAGCGTACGGCGCCTCCGCCTCCGGCGCAGAGGGTGTACCGGCCGGTGCCCGCGTCATAGGATGCGAGCGCCGCGCGCGGTTCGATCGCAACCGCAGTACATCGCTCGATGTGAAATTTCATCTTAATGACGTGGCCGGCTTCGGCGAATGCGCGATCGGTCGCCTCTCGGTCGCCGAAAACGGTGTCAACGATGACGTTGCCGGGCACCTCGTCCCACGCGCGCGGGGCTCCTTCTTGGAGGGCGCGCTCGGAGTGCGTGACCCAGGGCAGCTCCTCGTACTCGACCTCGACGGCTTCCACCGCGTCGAGCGCTTCGTCCCTCGTTTCGGCGACCACCATCGCAACGGCTTCGCCGACGTGGCGCACTTTGTCCGTCGGCAGGAGCCAGTGAGGGCCCTCGAAGATCCTGCCGCCGCCCGGGCCGGTCAGCTTCATGTCCTCCCGCGTCGAGGGCAGGGGATTGTGCGGAATTGGCCCCAGGCGGTCGGCCGCGCAGTCCGACCCGCCGTAGACCCCCAGAACGCCTGCCATCGCGCGCGCCTGCTCCAAGGGGACGCGCAGAATGCGCGCGTGCGGATAAGGCGAGCGGACCATCGCGGCGTACGCCTGCCCGGGCAGGTTGAAGTCGTCGCTGAAACGCCCGGCCCCGGTGAGCAGACGCAAATCCTCCTTACGCGGCAACGGTCGGCCGATTGCGCCGGCTTCGCCTCGCATGTTCGGCTCGCTCACCGCGCGTCTCCTCTTCGGCTAGGCGCCGAGATGCTCTCGGAAAAAATCGATCGATAGGGCGAGCGCACGGTCCGCTTCGGGATTGCTGTAGGTCTTGCCCCCGTGCCGCGCAAAGGCGTGGTCCGCACCCGGGTACTTGTGGATCGTGACGAGAGGGTTAGGGGAGAGTCTGCGTTCGAGCAGTTCGTTGACCTCCGCCTGCACCCAGCGGTCCTTCATCGCCATGTGCAGCATGAACGGCCGGTGCAGGTTCTTTGCTTCGCGGATGCGGTGCTCGATGTAGGTGCCGTAGTAGGCGACTGCGCAGTCGATATCGGTGCGGCAGCACATGAGATAGCAGAGCTTGCCGCCCAGGCAGTAGCCCACGGCACCGACCTTGCCGTTGCATTCGGACGTGCTCTCCAGGTATGCGGCAGTGTCCTCCATGTCGCGCACGCCGAGGTCGTAGTCGAAATCGTAGTAGAGATCGAACGCCTTCTTCACGTCTTCAGGATTCTTGTCGTAGAGCTCGATTCCCGGCTCCTGGCGCCAGAACAGGTCGGGCACAAGGCACACGAAGCCTGCCTCGGCGAATTCCTGCGCGTGGCTCCGCATGGTGTCGTTCACGCCCCATATTTCCATGATGGCGATGATCGCACCCGCGGGGGCGCGTTCGGGGAAAGCGACGTGCGCACCCATCTCGCCGTCCCTCAGGCGGACGCGAATATCGCGGGTGTGCATCATCCGTTGAGCTTCAGGAGCGCGCGCGCGTTGCCGGCAAAGATACGGTCCTTTTCGGCTTTCGGGATTTCGAGCCCGTTCACGGCATTGATCGTCTCGCGGATCAGCATGCGGCCTTTCTCGGCGTCGAAGGGCGCGTCGGTTGCGAAAACGCAATGTCCGGTCGTGAAAAAAGCGTGCCCGCAGCGCGTCGCGGCGACCGATCCGTTGAGCGCCGTGTCGCCGTAGAGCATTCTGTAGTACTCGACCGGACGCTTCTTCAGGCCGGCCCTGCGCGCCATGGGGTTCTCATTCGTCCTGCCGTGGAAGATCTGGTCGAACCCGAGGTCGATCTTGCCCGCGTAGAAGTAGATTCCCGAAAAGATGAGCCGCGTCACGCACGCGGTCGTCTCGTACGGCCAGCCGAAGGTAAACCAGATCTCGTTCTCGGAGGCCTTTTCGGACGCGTAGTCGGAGAACTGCGGTCCGCGGATCGGGTGGATCCAGACGGGCAGGTCGTGTTTCACCATGTTGCGGAAAATCGGACGGAACTCCGGAGCGCTCAAGGGTCTGCCGAGGACGTTGGTGAAGATCTGGATGCCTTTGGCACCGAGCTCGACGATCGCGCGGTCGGCCTCGCGCACGCAGGCATCCACGTTGTTCATCGGCATCGACGCGATGAACGCCGGGAACCGATCCGGATATTTGCGGCACAGCTCGGCAAGCCCGTCGTTGGCGATGCGCGCGAGCTCGGGCGTCTTTTCCGAGGGCCCCAGCATCTCGATCGGCGGATTGGCAAGCGAGAGCACCTGCTGCAGGCCTTCGAACTCGTCCATCATCCGAAGGCGCGCTTCGACGTCCCACAGCAAGCGCTCGAAGATGCTCTTCGGCATGAAATGATTGAAGACGTCGATGATCACGCTGAATCCCTTCAGTCGATTGTGATACTGAACTCCCGGATCACCTGCGTCCACTTTGCGATGTCCGCTTTCAGGAATGCGGAGAACTGCTCCGGCGTGCTGCTCCCGAGCTCGATGCCCTGGCTGCGGGTGCGATCCCTGAGGTCCGGCAGGTCCAGTATCCGGACCGTCTCCGCGTTGAGCTTCGATATGATCTCCTTCGGCGTGCCGGCGGGGGCGACGAGACCGTACCAGGTGTCGATGTCGATCGGATAGCCGAGCTCAGCGAGGGTGGGAATGTCCGGGGCGAGGGGGGAGCGTCTGGAGCTCGCGACGGCAAGCCCGGTCAGCTTGCCCGCCTGCACGTGCGGGAGCGGCAGCAGAATCACGTTGAAGGCGATCGACACTTCGCCGGCGAGCAGGGCGGCGGCCGTGGGCGCTGCGCCCTTGTAGGGTACGTGCAACAAATCAATTCCCGCCATGCGCTTCAGCTGCTCGGCGGCCAGATGCTGCGGACTGCCGTTTCCGTTGGATGCGTAGGTGATTTTCCCCGGGTTGGCCTTGGCGTGCCGGATCAGCTCCTCGACCGTCTTCACCGGAACCTTGGGGTGCGCCGCGAGCAGGTTGGGCTGCGTGGCGACGCGCGAGATCGCCTCGAAGTCCTTCAGCGGGTCGTAGGGCAGTTTCGGGTACAGCCCCACGTTCAGCGCAAGAGG
>VBDE01000350.1 GCA_005883665.1 Betaproteobacteria bacterium | reverse complement strand
CGCTTCCAGCCTTGCAATGTAAAGTTGATCGCCTTCGCTG
Organism: Betaproteobacteria bacterium; assembly: GCA_005883665.1. Classification (GTDB taxonomy): domain Bacteria; phylum Pseudomonadota; class Gammaproteobacteria; order Burkholderiales; family SG8-39; genus VBDM01. The sequence goes on along the minus strand of VBDE01000350.1, from coordinate 5,748 downwards.
GCTTCGCGTACTTTTCCGAAACCTCGGGATCGGCTTGCGCCAGTACCGACAGCTCATCCGTTGTTTGCTTGACGCCGGTCGAAAGGGCCCGCTCAAGGAATCTACCCAGCGCGGTCGCCGGTTGCCTCTTGTCTTCTCCGTTGAGGGGAAGGGAAGTTTGCTCGGGTGCCTCCTCCTTGAGCCACGTCAGGAGCGTATCTTCGCGTTCTTTCAGCACCGCATCGCGGTCCGAGAGCCTCTTACGTTCGGCGCGGACGGCTTGCAGCATGTTCCGAATCGTTTTCGCGTCCATGTGCCTATGGTAACGTGTTACACAAATATTGGGCAAGGGCTATGGAGTCCCATACGGGCAAATTTTTGAATGGCACAGACCTATGGTAAGCAACCTTCCAAGCGCGGTCCTGAACCCGAGCGGGTCAAGATCGAGGGGATGGACTGGCAGGAAGCGGTAGCCAAGGCTCTGCGGAAGCCGCCGCCGCCCGAGAAGTCGAAGCCCATCAAGCGGAAGCGGAAATAGCCGACATGTCAGTAAGGACTAACCCATTAACGCCGACTTGCCCTTTCGTCAGGTACATACTTCCGAATGTGGGCCTGCTTCGGGAAGTACCCTCAAAAGCATCCGATTTCGGGAACCGGGTCCCGCCTTTAGCACTCTAAAACCGAGAGTGCTAAAATCGCCGCTCTGGCAAGAACGCAGGAGGAAATAACAGATGACTCACACAATGTCACTGCCCGTACCCGTAGGAAGCCTGGAAACCTACATACAGGCCGTGAATCGTTTCCCGATCCTTTCGCTCGAGGAAGAACGCAACCTCGCGCGCAAATTCAGGTCCGAGAACGACGTCGAAGCGGCGCGCCAGCTGGTGCTTTCGCACCTTCGCGTGGTGGTCGCCATCGCCCGTGGCTACATGGGTTACGGACTGCCGCAGGGGGACCTGATCCAGGAAGGCAACATCGGATTGATGAAAGCAGTCAAGCGCTTCGATCCGGAACGCGGGGTGCGCCTCGTATCGTTCGCGGTCCACTGGATCCGTGCCGAGATCCACGAGTTCGTCCTGCGCAACTGGCGCATGGTGAAGGTCGCCACCACCAAGGCGCAGCGAAAGCTCTTCTTCAACCTTCGCAGCATGAAGCCCTCGCTCGGCCCGTTGACGCAGAGCGAGATTGGGTCGATGGCCAAAGAGCTTCGCGTGAAGCCCGAGGAGGTTGCCGAAATGGAGATGCGGCTCGCCGGCCAGGAGATTTCACTGGAGCCGGCAAGCGACGAGGACGAGCCGTATGCGCCGATCGCCTACCTGGCCGACCGCTCGCCGGAGCCCTCGGAGATCGTCGAGGCGAAGCAAGACGAAACTCTGCGGGCGCACGGCCTGGAGGCAGCACTGGCGAGTCTCGATGCGCGCAGCCGCCGCATCATCGAAGCGCGCTGGTTGCGAGAAAAGGACTCGGCGACCTTGCACGAGCTTGCCGCAGAGTTCAAGGTTTCTGCCGAGCGCATTCGCCAGATCGAAGCAAAAGCCCTTGCGAAAATGAAAGACGCGATCGCGGCGGCATAAGTACGCTGCAGGCCCCTTCCCACGAAGCCGCGGCGAGCCCGCGGCTTCTTATTTCCCCGCGAACACGACGTAGCGGTTCCGGCCCTGCTGCTTGGCCTGATAAAGCGCCTGGTCTGCGTGCTGGATCAGGTCTTCGGAGGCGCTCTCCTTTTCGGGGATGAGCGAGACGACTCCCTGGCTCAAGGTGACATTCCGGTCGACGGCCGAGCGCGCATGCGGGATCGCCAAGCCGCCGATCACGCGAGACACCGCCTGAGCCACATCGACGGCGCCGTCCAAAACGGTTCCCGGCAGGACCATCGCAAACTCCTCACCGCCGTAGCGGGCGGCGAGGTCCGCCGGACGCCGACCCGCTGAGCTGAGCGCCGCCGCCACCCGTCGCAGGCAATCGTCGCCCGCCTGGTGGCCGTAGCAGTCGTTGAAAGCCTTGAAGTGATCGACATCCGAGAGAATCAGCGACACCGAGGCCTTTTCGCGGGCGGCGCGCCGCACTTCGGTCACCAGGTAGCTGTCGAAGTAGCGTCGGTTGGCGATTCCGGTCAGCCCGTCCTGCCGTGACAGCTTTTCGAGCTCGCGGTTGGCCGAAGCGAGGTCGCGCGACATCTCGAGCTGCTTGGTCCGCATGGATTCGAGGCGCTGCAGCGCCCGGATTTTCGCGTTCAGCACGACGAAGCTCACCGGCTTTACGAGGTAGTCGTCGCCGCCCGCCTCGATGGCGCGATCCAGGTCCTGATCGGCTTCCTTCGAGCTCAGGAATATGATCGGCACCCACTCGTCGGCGCTGGTCTCGCGCATGTGCCGCGCGGATTCGTATCCGTCCATGACCGGCATCACGACGTCGATGAGCACGAGACCCGGCCGGTTCTGCCGGTACATCTGCAAAGCCTCCTTGCCGTCATTCGCCTCGACCACCGTGTGGCCCATGCGCTCGAGCAGGGCCTTGAGCGCGGCTCGGATCGTGGGGGAATCGTCGACGACGAGGATTTTCATCGCTTCCGGGGCACCCTGACTCCGGTTAGGCATCTAAGGATACAACTTATTCGCTCCCGGCTCGGTGGATGGGACCGACGGCTCGATTTTTCAGCCGGACGCCTTCAACAGGATCCGGACATCGGCTGCGAGGTTGGCCGCGTTGCCGTGGCGCACGAACAGGCGCAGCCGCCCCTGAGGATCGAACACGTAGCTGCCCGCGGTGTGATCCACGGTGTAGCCGTCGGGTGCCTTTCCCGGCGACTTCTGATAGAACACCCTGAAGTCTTTTGCGACTCTGGCGGTCGCGGCGGAATCGCCGAAGAGCCCGAGAAAACTGGGGTCGAACGCCGGAACGTAGTTCGCAAGAAGACTTTGCGTGTCGCGCTCCGGGTCGACCGTGACGAAGAGCACCTGCAGCCGCTTCCCGTCCGCACCGAGCTGATCCTTTACCGCTTTGAGCTCGGCAAGTGTCGTCGGACATACGTCGGGGCAACGGGTATAGCCGAAGAACATCACCACCACCTTGCCGCGGAAATCGGCAAGAGTGCGCGCCTTGCCCGTGTGGTCGGTGAGCGCGAAATCCCTGCCGTAATCGGCACCCGTGACATCCGTATTCTTGAACGAGGGGCCCGACCCGCTGCAGCCGGCGAGCGTGAATGCGGCGAAGACAAGCCCGACCCAATGATGATCGACGAGCAGCGCGGCGAAGAGCGCCGCGAGATACGCGATCGAATAGCGGAAGGTGCGCCGTGCGAGTGTATCGCTGTAGTGCACGTAAAGGCGCACCGCGTAACCCAGGAATATTCCGTTCAGGGCGAGCACGGCCGCGAGATAGACCCAGCCGCTCATGCCGTACGCGAAAGGGAGCAGCGCCGAGGCGAAAAGAATCAGCGTGTAGAGCAGCACGTACAGCCGAGTGAAGCGGTGCCCGTGCGTGACCGGCAGCATGGGCAGCCCGGCCTTGGCGAACTCCTCGGTGCGATAAAGCGCGAGCGCCCAGAAATGCGGCGGGGTCCAGGCGAAAATGATCAGGAACAGCAGCAGTGCTTCAGGCGCAACCTCACCGGTAACGGCGGCCCAGCCGAGCACGGGCGGCATCGCCCCGGAGGCCCCGCCGATGACGATGTTCTGCGGCGTCATCGGCTTGAGCACGACCGTGTAGATCACTGCGTAGCCGATGAACGTGGCGAAGGTCAGCCACATGGTGAGCGGATTGACGAGGGCGTACAGCATCCACAGTCCGGTGCCGCCGACTGCGCCGGCGAACGCAAGCGTCTGAAGCGACGTGAGCTCCCCACGGGGCAAGGGCCTCGCCCGAGTGCGCGCCATGACCGCGTCGATCCTCTGCTCGACCAGGCAGTTCACCGCCGCCGCCGCGCCCGCCACCAGCCAGATGCCGATGGTCGCGGCGAGCAGAAGCTTCGGCGGCACCATGCCCGGAACGGCGAGGAACATGCCGATGACCGCGCAGAACACGATCAACGACACCACGCGCGGCTTGGTGAGGCTCAGGAACTGGCGCAGGCGGAAGCGGGCCGCGGTCGAAGCCATCTGCATAAGCGGAAATTTTATCACGCTCGCCTTGCGGCTCTACCCGATGCGCGATGCCCTGAGCAGCCGCGCGAGGTCTTCCACCATCCGTTGTGCATCGGGGACGGCCGGGAATCGCAGCATCAGGTTGCCCAGCGGATCCAGGAGGTAGATGTGTTCGGAGGGGCTCCGTGCCGCAGGGAATTCCGCAAGGAAGGGTCTGCCGGGCGCGCGCGCGACGCGCAGGCCTTCGTGGTCGCGCAAGAGCGCTGCATCGGGGGGCGCCCCATCGGCGAGGAGCCACATTCGCTCGATTCGCCCGGCGTCCTTCCCCTGCGCGAGGCGCACCTGGCGCATGTAAAGGAGCTTTTTCCCGCAGCCTTCGGCGCAGGCGCCGGAATCGATTTGCAGCAGCACCCATCTACCGCGCAATTGCGAGAGCCGGAACGCGCTGCCGTCCAAGCGCCGCAGCTCGGGGTCGGAGATGGCGCGGGCTTCGATCAGCTCGCCGTAATTCAGCCGCGACTGCGGCTGCCAAACGAAGTAGGCGAGCCAGGCTGCGACCGTGGGCGCTGCGCAAAGCGCAAGGATGACAAACGCGATGCGCCTGCCGCGACGCCGGGCCTCAGTCGCGCCCGGAATCGGCTCGCTTGAAGCTGAGAGCGGCATAGAGGACGGCGGCAAGCGCCGCAAACGAATACCACTGCAGCGCGTAGCTGCGGTGCCGATCGACGCCGGTATCGGGACGTTCCCATTCGCGCGCGAGGCCGTCCTGAGCGTCGCTCGTCTGCTCGATCACGAACGGCTGAAGCCCGAGCCCGAGCCGCTTCTCCTCCCGCTCCGGCACCAGGTTCTGGCGCAAAGGGCCCGAAGCCCCTTCGGGAGCGAGCTCGATGAAGCGCCGGCTCGGCGTCACCGCGATGCCCTCGATCGTCTGCAGAGTCTCTGGGGTCGGGACCGCGGGCAGCCTGGAGCGCTCGCCGGCCGCGATCCAGCCGCGGTTGACGAGGACGTGGAGCTCGCCGCCTTCGAGCTTCAGCGGTGTCAGCACGTGATAGCCGGCAGCACCGTGCAGTACCTTGTTGTCGAGGAGGAGCGCGGCGCGCGCGACGAAACGGCCGCGCGCGCTGACGCGCCGGCGGTCGAGGGCGGACGCATCCAGTCGCACCGAAGGCACCGAAAGCGCCGGGCCCTTGGCCCCTTCGTCGAGCCGGCGGCCGAGCTCGAGTTTTTCCTCGGCGCGTCGCGCCTGCCAGTTGCCGAGCGAAATCGCAAGGGCAAAGAAAGCCGCCGCCGCGATGCTCGGTGCGACTCCCGGACGGAATGCTCGCCCGCCGATACGGATTCCCGTCATGATTTCACAAGGAGTAGACTCGGCGCGGAAGCTTCCCGCCGCCGCGCCGTGAAAATCGTCGTCATCCTCTTGTTCGTCGCGATTCTGGCGAGCCTGGGCTCGGCGCTGTTTTTCCTGGTGACCGACCACGGCGAGTCCAAGCGCACCGTGAAAGCGCTCGCGCTGCGCGTCGGATTGTCGCTGACGCTGTTCCTGTTGCTCATGGCCGGCTATTACTTCGGCCTCATTCCAGGGAAGATCAGCTGAGGCGGCCGCGCGTGAAGCGCGGCGCACGGCTTCCCTAAAGCCAGTACACGAAAATGAACAGGCCCAGCCACACGACATCGACGAAGTGCCAGT
>VBDE01000349.1 GCA_005883665.1 Betaproteobacteria bacterium | reverse complement strand
GCAAACCATCGTTCCGGCGGAATACCCCGGGCGCACACGGCATATCCACGTCAAGGTGCAGGCTCCGGGAAAGCGCGTGCTGACCACGCAGCTCTACTTCCGGGACGAGCCCGGCAATCGCCGCGACGGCCTCTACCGCCCGGACCTCGAGATGCGCATGCCCGGCAAAGGCGCCGGCGAAGGAACGTTCGACTTCGTCGTCGAGGTCTAGAGCCGGAGGCGCAGGATCACTTCCCCGCGACCATCGGGCAGTTGCCCTCGTTCAGCGGCCGGAACGCCTGCTCCGCCGGGATGCTCGAGACGATCTTGAAGTAATCCCAGTCGCCCTTCGACTCCTCGGGCGATTTCACCTGCAGGAGATACATCGGGTGGATCTTGCGGCCGTCCTCGCGGATTCTCCCTTTGCCGAACAGCGGATCGTCGGTAGTCATCGCCTTCATCGCGGCCACCACGGCTTTCCCGTCGCCCGCGCCGCCCGCCTTGTCGACCGCCTTGAGGAAATGCAGCACGGACGCATAGACTCCGGCCTGCATGTCGTTCGGCATGGCGGCGTTGTGCGCGCGCTTGCGGAAGCGCTGCGACCACGCGCGCGTGCCCTCGTTCATGTCCCAGTAGAACGGGTTCACGGTGAGCGCCCCCTGCGAAGCCTTGAGCCCCAGCGCGGGCACGTTGTTGATGCCGAAAATCAGCGCCACAATGCTCTGCTTGGCCGACAGCCCGAATTCCGCCGCCTGCTTCATCGAATTGGTGGTGTCGCCGCCCGCGACCGCCAAGGCGACCACTTGGGCCCCGGAAGATTGCGCGGCCAGCAGGAAGGACGAAAAATCGGGCGTCGCAATCGGCGTGCGCACGCCCCCTAAGACCTTGCCTCCGTCCTTCACCACCTGATCGGTCGCCTGCCTCTCCAGGTCGTGGCCGAAGGCATAGTCGGCGGTGATGAAGAACCAGGTCCTGCCGCCGCGCTGAACCACGGCTTTGGCGAGCGAGTGCCCATACGACCAGGTGTCGTAGGTCCAGTGCACGGTGTTGGGCGAACACTTCGATCCGGTGAGCTCCGCGCTTCCCGCTCCCGAGCCGATCAGCACCTTGTTCTTCTGCCGCACGATCTCGTTCACTGCGAGCGCGACGGCCGAGTTCGGAATATCCACGATGAGGTCGACCCCGTCCTGGTCGAGCCACTTGCGCGCGACTACGGATCCCACGTCGGGCTTGTTCTGATGGTCGGCGAAAACCACGTCGATCCTGCGTCCGGCGGCTCTGGCGCCGTAGTCCTCGACCGCCATCTGTGCGGCGAGCACCGAGCCGCGTCCCTGAAAGTCCGCGTACACGCTCGATTGGTCGTTGAGCACGGCGATGCGGATTGGCTGGTCTTGCGCGGCGACGGTGCCGGCCAAGGCCAGCGACGCAAGAACAGCTGCTCGGACCCGTGTCATGGTTGGACTCCTTATTGGGTAGCGACGATGATTTCGCGGGCCGGACGATCGGCGTGCAGGTCCTCGACCAGGACCGCGCGCCGCTCGAGCACCGCCCGCTGGTTGATGTAGCCCTTGTCGGTGATCTCGTTCGCGTCGATCGAGGGCGGCTCGGCCATGACGAGAGCGCGCACCGGATGCGTCGAGCTGCCGTCGCCCGTCTCGGAGGCGAGCTTTTTCAGAGCGCCGCGCAGGTGCTCGCGCACGCCCGCGTCATCGAGTCCGCGCGCTCTCACCGCCGCGGCGTTCAGGAATACGAGCGCACCGACCTCGCTCCGTTCGTGGCCGGTGATCACCGCGTCCTGAATCAACGGATCCCCGGCCGCAATCAGCTTCAGGCGCGTCGCGCCGACGTGCACCCACGTGCCCGTCGACAGTTTGAAATCCTCGGCAATGCGCCCGTCGAACGCGAGCCCTTGCTCGGGTTTTGCCGGATCGGCGAACTTCAATGCGTCGCCGATGCGGTAGTAGCCCTCCTCGTCGAACGCGGCCTTCGTGAGATCGTCGCGGCCCCAGTAGCCCGGCGTGACGTTCGGGCCTTTCACGCGCGCTTCGAGCTTTCCTGCTGCGGGCAGCAGCTTCAGCTCGCAGCCGGGCACCGGCAGACCGATGATGCCCGCGCGATCGACCGCGTAGTGCACACCCGTCGCCATCGGCGCCGTTTCGGTCGAGCCCCACGCGGAAATGAGCGGGAGCTGCACGCCTCGCTCGGCGACCGCGAGCTGCTGCATGCGCTCCCACAGTTTCTGCGGGAGCGACGCTCCGGCGTATACCATGCAGTCGAGGTCGCGGAAAAAACTGCGCCGGAGCGCCGCGTCCTTCTCGAGCAAGGGCATGAGCAGGTCGAAGCCGCGGGGCACGTTGAAGTAGATCGTCGGCGAGACGTCCCTCAAGTTCCCTGCCGTGACTTCGATGAGACCGGGAGCGGGCTTGCCGCCGTCGATATGGAACGTGCCGCCGTTCCTCAGCATCATGCCGAAATTGTTGTTGCCGCCGAAGGTGTGGTTCCACGGGAGCCAGTCGACCAGCACCTGCGGCCGGTCCTCGAGGAACGGCCAGACGATCGCATACTGCTCCTGGTTGACCGTGAGCATGCGCTGGGTATTGATCACGCCCTTGGGGGTTCCGGTCGAACCGGAAGTGAAAAGTATCTTCGGGCCCGATGCGCTCGAAGGCCGCGTCGACTTTGGACGTCGCTTCGGCAAGCAGCTCGGTGATTGGTGTCGTGCTCGCTCGGACCGCTGCGAGGGCCGGCGCGAATTTCTCGGGATCGGCGGTCCACACTAGGCCCGGTCGCAGCAGCTCGAAGATGGCTTTGAGCTTGGCGAAATCCTTCGACATGAGCGAGTAGGCGGGCGAAACAGGCGCTACCGGCACGCCCACGTGCATCGCTCCGAGCGCGAGGAGCGCGTGATCGATCGAGTTGTCGGACAGAATCACGAGCGGCCGCGAGGCGTCGAGCCCCCGGTCGAGCAATCCCTGGCCGACGCGGCGCGCGAGCCCGAGGGCCTCGCGGTAGCCCAGCTTCCTCCAGGCGCCGTCCCTGCGCTCGGCGAGGAAAGTCCGCTCCGGTTTCTCGCGAGCCCAGCGCTCGAGCCACTCGCCGACCGCGCGCGCGTGGCCGCCCAGCTTCAGGGGCGAGCGCACAGGATCATCGCGCCGTCGGCGCGGCGCTCGATCTGGACTTTGGCTGGCGCAAAGCGCAGGCCCGGCTGGAGCGCTTTCCCCATGACCCTCCTCGTGGCGCCCTTCGCTTTGGCTTCGCCAAAGCGCGAAGAACCGATATCCTACGGGAAAACCAGGAGGACTCCCGTGACCGACGCAGTGATCGTATCCACCGCCCGCACTCCGCTCTGCAAGTCGTGGCGCGGCGCGTTCAACATGACCCACGGGGCGAAGCTCGGCGGCCACGCCGCGAAGCACGCCATGGAGCGCGCCGGTGTCGATCCGGCCGAGGTCGAGGACGTCATCATGGGCTGCGCTCATCCGGAAGGCGCGACCGGCCACAACATCGCGCGGCAGATCGCCATCCGGGCAGGTTGTCCGGTCACTACCGCGGGAGTAACCGTGAACCGCTACTGCTCCTCGGGCTTGCAGACCATCGCCATCGCCGCGCAGCGCGTGATCGTGGACAAGGTCCCGGTCGCCGTTGCGGGCGGTGTCGAGTCGATCTCCTGCGTGCAGAACGAAATGAACAAGCACATGGCGCACGACGAGTGGCTCGAGCGGCACAAGCCGGCCATCTACATGCCGATGCTGCAGACCGCCGAGGTCGTGGCATCGCGCTACGACATCAGCCGCGAGCGCCAGGACGAGTTCGGGGTGCAGAGCCAGCAGCGCGCCGCCGCCGCGCGTTCAGCCGGCCGATTCGACGCGGAGATCTTCCCCCTGACGGTGAGAATGCAAAAGGCCGACAAGGAGACGGGGAAAAGCTGGGTCGAGGAGGTCACGGCGAAGCACGACGAAGGCATCCGCCCGGACACGACGCTCGAGGGCGTCTCCAAGATCAAGCCGGCGATCGAAGGCGGCACGATCGCGGCCGGAAACGCGAGCCAGTTCTCCGACGGCGCCTCCGCCTGCGTCGTAATGGACGCGAAGCTCGCCGAAAAGCGCAACTTGAGACCGCTCGGGATTTTCCGCGGCTTCGCGGTAGCCGGCTGCGAGCCCGACGAAATGGGCATCGGCCCGGTGTTCGCTGTGCCGCGATTGCTCGCGCGCACCGGGCTGAAAATGGAAGACGTTGGTCTGTGGGAATTGAACGAGGCGTTCGCGGTGCAGGTGATCTACTGCCGCGACCGGCTCGGCATCCCGAACGAGCGGCTGAACGTCAACGGCGGCGCGATCGCCCTCGGTCACCCCTACGGTATGACGGGCGCGCGCCTCGCCGGCCATGCGCTCATCGAAGGCAAGCGGCGCGGCGCGAAGCACGTCGTCGTCACCATGTGCATCGGCGGGGGCATGGGCGCGGCGGGTCTTTTCGAGGTGGTTTGACTCGTCCCGAAATTCCAGCGATCCCCGGCAGTGTAAAATCCGCATTCCCGAAGAAGAAAGACGATTTCCATGCCGCTGTCCGAAACCGAGCGCAAGAAGTGCGTCGAGACGCTGCTGAACGCCGAGAAGGAGAAAAAGCAGGCGGTGCAGCTCTCGGTCACCTATCCGCACATCTCCATCGAGGATTCCTACGCCATCTCGACCACGGTTGCGCAGCACAAGATCAAGGCGGGCGCGAGGCTCATCGGACACAAGGTCGGGCTCACCTCCAAGGCGATGCAGGCCTCCTCGCAGATCAACGAGCCCGACTACGGGCATCTGCTCGACACTATGATGATCGCCGACGGCGCGAAAGTCCCGCACGCGAACTACTGCGTCCCGCGCGTCGAGATCGAGCTCGCCTTCATTCTCGGCAAGCCCCTGAAAGGCCCGGGAATCGGGCTCACCGACGTGCTGCACGCGACCGAGTACGTGATACCCGCGATGGAGATCGTCGACGCGCGTATCGTCAACCCGCGCAAGATTTTCGACACCGTTGCCGACAACGGCGCGGCGGCCGGCATCGTCGTCGGCGGCCGCCCGATCGGCCCGATGGAAATGGACCTGCGCTGGGCCGGCGGCATCATGTACCGCAACTCCGAGATCGAGGAGACCGGCCTCGCCGCGGGCGTGCTCGGCCATCCGGCGCTCGGCGTCGCCTGGCTCGCCAACCGGCTGGGAAAAGGCGGTGTGACGCTCGAAGCCGGTCACCTGATACTCGCCGGGTCGTTTACGCGCGTCGTGTTCGCGAACAAGGGCGACACCCTGCACGGGGACTTCGGGCCGCTCGGCGGAATCGCGGTGCAGTTCGTCTAGGGGGCACGCTCATGACTGCCATCGGTTTTCGCATCCTCCCCATCCCGAAGCGCCCCGACAAGAAGCTCGTCGCGGATCTCGCCAGGATGGTGACTCCCCATCTCTCCGACAGCATGGAGCGACTGTACGCGGGCGGACCGCAGCTTCGCCCCATGCACAACGGCGCGAAGCTCTGCGGCCCGGCGTTTACCGTGCGCACCGCGCCCGGCGACAACCTGCTCGTCCACAAGGCGATCGACACGGCCGAGCCCGGCGACGTGATCGTCGTGGACGGCGGCGGATTCAACGAC
>VBDE01000201.1 GCA_005883665.1 Betaproteobacteria bacterium | reverse complement strand
CGACCGCGTCGGCGCCCATTTCGATGGCGAGCGCAATCTCGCTGATGAGATCGCCCGCTCCAGCTCCGACGATGGCACCGCCGATCACGCGGTGCGACTCCTCGGTGAAGATCAGCTTGGTGAAGCCCTCGTCGCGGCCGTTGGCGATGGCGCGTCCCGAAGCTGCCCAGGGAAATTTGGCAACCCCGAATTTGACTCCCTGGTTTTTCGCTTCCTCCTCGGTCAGTCCCGCCCAGGCGATCTCAGGATCGGTATACGCTACCGAGGGAATCACGCGTGCGTCGAAGTAGGATTTCTGCCCCGCAGCAGCTTCCGCTGCGACGTGACCTTCGTGCACCGCCTTATGCGCGAGCATGGGCAGCCTGGCGATATCGCCAATCGCGTAGATGTGCGGGATGTTGGTGCGCATTTGCGCGTCCACGGGGATGAAGCCGCGCTCGTTCACCGCTACGCCGGCGGCGTCGGCGCCGATCTTCCTGCCGTTGGGAGTCCGGCCCACGGAAACCAGGATCATGTCGTAGAGCTGCGGCTTGGCCGAGGCGTTCTCGCCTTCGAAAGACACCCTCAGTCCTTCCTTCACGGCTTCGACCTTGGCGGTCCTGGTCTTCAGCATGACGTTGTCGAAGCGGCGCGCGTTGAACGTCTGCCATACCTTGACCAGGTCCCGGTCTACCCCGGACATCAGGCCATCGAGCACCTCAACCACATCCAGCCGGGCGCCGAGGGTGGAGTATACCGTGCCCATTTCCAGGCCGATGATGCCCCCGCCGATCACGAGCAGGCGCTTCGGCCGTTGCCGCAACTCAAGCGCCTCGGTCGAGTCGACAATTCGCGGGTCCTCCGGAATAAAGGGGAGCTTCGCCGATTGCGAACCGGCTGCGATGATCGCGTTTCTGAATGCGACGACCTTGCGCCCGTCCTTCGCTTCTACGGCAAGATGGTTCGGCCCTAGGAAGGCCCCGGTACCCTGCAGCACCGTCACTTTGCGCGAGCGCGCCATGCCGGTAAGCCCCCCGGTCAGCTTGCCCACCACCTTGTTCTTCCACGCGCGCAACGCGTCGAGATGCACCCTCGGCTCGCCGAAGCCGATGCCGTGCTCCGACAGATGCTTTACCTCGTCCATGACCGCAGCGACGTGCAGGAGCGCTTTCGACGGGATGCAGCCGACATTCAGGCAGACGCCGCCGAGCGTCGGATAACGTTCGACCAGAATGCTGTTCAAGCCGAGGTCGGCGGCGCGGAAGGCGGCCGAATAACCGCCAGGACCGGAACCCAGCACCAGCATGTCGCAAGTCATGTCGGCTGCGCCGCCGTAGGCCTTGGTTGCGGCAGGTGCGGAAATCGATGCCGCAGGAACGGCCGGAGGCGGCGCAGACGGCGCCGCCCCGGCACCCTCTGCCTCGAGCAAGGCGACGACCGACCCCTGAGAGACCTTGTCCCCGACCTTGACCCGCAGCTCCTTGACGACGCCGGCGTCCGAGGACGGAATTTCCATCGTCGCTTTGTCGGACTCTAGCGTGATGAGAGAGGTTTCCTTGGCTACCCGGTCACCGGGTTTCACCAGAACTTCAATGACGTCGATGTCCTTGAAATCGCCGATGTCCGGTACCTTGACTTCGATCATCTGCGCCACGCCGTCCTCATAAAAGCGTGCGGCGGATGTCGGAGAGGACTGAGGCCAGATAGGTCGTGAAGCGCGCGCCGGCGGCACCGTCGATGACGCGGTGGTCGTAGGCGAGCGACAGGGGCAGCATCAGCCGCGGAGCGAAAGTCCCGTCCTTGTACACCGGCCGCATCTGCGATCTCGCCACACCGAGAATCGCAACTTCGGGTGCGTTGATGATGGGCGTGAACGCCGTGCCACCGATGCCGCCAAGGCTGGAGATGCTGAAGGTGCCGCCGCGCATGCTGTCGGGCTTGAGTTTTTTCTCGCGCGCTGCCTTGGAAATTTCAGCCAGCTCCTTCGCCAAATCGAAAACACCCTTGCGGTCAGCGTCGCGGATCACTGGCACCAGTAGGCCGTCGGGCGTATCGACCGCGACTCCGATGTGATAGTACTTCTTGACGATCAGGTTCTCGCCCGTCTTGTCGAGCGAGGCGTTGAACTCAGGAAACTCCTTCAACGCGTTCACCGAAGCTTTCACCAGGAACGCGAGCATGGTGAGCTTGAAGCCTCCTTTTTCCGCGACCTGCGCGTTCTCCTTGCGGAACGCCTCGAGCTCGGTGATATCGGCCTCGTCGTGCTGAGTGACATGCGGGATCAAGACCCAGTTGCGGTGCAGGAACCCGCCGGAAAGCTTCCTGATTCGCGACAGGGGTTTGGTTTCGACCGGGCCGAACTTCGCGAAATCCACCTGCGGCCACTCCGGCAGATCTAGAACGAGCCCGCCGCGCGCGGCGACCGCCGCGACGGCGGGGGCACCCCTCATCACTCCCTTCACGAACTCCTGGACATCCGCCTGCGTGATGCGTCCTTTCGGGCCCGAGCCCTTGACCCGAACGAGGTCGACGCCCAGCTCGCGCGCGAACTTGCGCACCGAGGGGCTCGCGTGCGGCGTCCCTCCAGGACCCGGCGCAGATGCATTGGAGACCGATTCGGCGCGGCCGACCGCCGGCGCTGCGGGAACCGGTGCCGGGACGGCGGCTAGCATCGGGCCAGGCTTTGCCGTAGGCGCCTCCTGGGGCTTCGGGGCCGATCTTGCGGGCGCCGCAGGGGCGGTTTCTGTCTCTTCAAGGACGAGGATCGGACTGCCTTGTGAGACCTTGTCGCCGGTCTTGACCCGCATTTCCTTTACCACGCCCGCGGCCGGCGAGGGAATTTCCATCGTCGCCTTGTCCGATTCCACGCTGATGAGCGACTGCTCCGGCTTTACCGTATCGCCCGGCTTGACCAGGACTTCCACGACGTCGACGTTCTTGAAGTCGCCGATGTCGGGTACGAAGACTTCCCTAGGAGTTCCCATGCTTGCTCGGTTCGCGATTGGGTGCCGGGGCTGGCCACCGCCGAAGGGGCGAGCCCACGCTTGATCAGACGGTCACTGGATCGGGTTTTCCCGGATCGATCCCGTATTTCTTGATTGCATCGGAGACGACCTTGGGTTTGACTTCGCCCTGATCGGCGAGCGCCTTGAGCCCGGCGACCGTCACGAAGTAACGATTCACTTCGAAGAAGTGACGCAACTTGGCGCGGGAATCCGAGCGGCCGTAACCATCGGTGCCGAGCGCCCGGTAGATGCGGTCTCTCGGGATGAACGATCGAATCTGGTCGGCAAAAGTCTTGATGTAGTCGGTGGCCGCGATCACGGGACCCTCGTGCTTCTCGAGGCACTGGGTCACGTACGGAATCTCGGGCTTCGCCTCCGGATGCAGCATGTTCCGGCGCTCGACCGCAAGCCCGTCGTGGCGCAGCTCCGTGAAGCTCGGCGCGCTCCAGATATCCGCGGCCACGCCCCAGTCGGCATCGAGCAGCTCGCCGGCGGCAATGACTTCGCGCAAGATCGTTCCCGAGCCCAGTAGCTGCACGCGCGTCTTCCTCTTCGAACCTTCCCGAAAGAGGTACATGCCTTTCAAAATCGCCTGTTCCACCCCCGCCGGGATCGCGGGATGCTCGTAGTTTTCGTTCATCACCGTGACGTAATAGAACACGTCCTCCTGCTGCGTGACCATCCGACGCAGGCCGTCCTGGAGGATCACGGCGAGCTCATAGGCGAAGGTCGGATCATACGAAACGCAATTGGGAATGACCGAGGAGAGCACATGGCTGTGTCCGTCCTCGTGCTGCAGCCCCTCGCCGTTCAGAGTCGTGCGGCCCGCCGTGGCGCCGAGGAGAAACCCCCGCGCTCGCTGGTCCCCCGCCGCCCACGCCAGGTCTCCGATGCGCTGCATGCCGAACATCGAATAAAAGATGTAGAACGGCACCATGACAAGGTTCGAATGGCTGTATGAAGTCGCCGCTGCGATCCAGGATGAGAACGCGCCGGGTTCGTTGATGCCTTCTTCGAGAATCTGCCCCGCCTTGTCTTCGCGGTAGTACATCACCTGCTCGCGGTCGACCGGCTCGTACTTCTGTCCCTCCGAGGAGTAGATGGCGAGCTGCCGGAACATCCCTTCCATGCCGAAAGTGCGCGCTTCGTCCGGAACGATCGGGACGATGTGCCTACCGATGTTCTTGTCGCGCACGAGCGCCGTCAGCATGCGCACGAACGCCATGGTGGTGGAGATCTCGCGGCCTTCCGAGCCCTTCAACTGTTGATCGAACACCGAGAGAGCCGGCGCGGCGGGAACGCTGTCCGCCTTGCGGCGGCGCTGGGGCAGGTAGCCGCCGAGCGCCTTCCTGCGCTCCTGCAGGTACACCATGATCGGATCATCGTCCTTCGGCTTGTAGAGCGGCAATTCCTCGAGCTTGTCGTCCGGGATCGGCACGTTGAAGCGGTCGCGCATTTCGCGGATGGTTGCGAGGTCCATCTTCTTCAGCTGGTGGGTCGGATTCTTTGCCTGACCCTGCTTGCCCAGGCCGTAGCCCT
>VBDE01000200.1 GCA_005883665.1 Betaproteobacteria bacterium | reverse complement strand
TGCGGGTCGTGCCCGCCGCGGTTCAGGCGCCAGATGTCCTCGTCGGTCATGCGCGATACCATCTCGAGCAGTTTCGGGTCTTTGCCGAAGAAGTGCTTGCGAACGAAGGCGCCGTCGTTCGCCTTGTAGTTCTGATACTCGCCGTCGACGGTCTCCTCCATGACGCGAAGCAGTCGGCCTTCGAGATCGCGCGCGAACAGAGGATCCCAATACGAGCCCCAAATGAGCTTGATGACATTCCAGCCCGCCCCGCGAAAATCGGCTTCGAGCTCCTGGATGATCTTGCCATTGCCGCGCACCGGACCGTCGAGGCGCTGCAGGTTGCAGTTGACTATGAAAACCAGGTTGTCGAGCTTCTCACGCGCGGCGAGGCCGATCGCGCCGAGCGATTCCGGTTCATCCATCTCGCCGTCGCCGCAGAACACCCACACCTTCCGGTTCTCCGTACCTGCCAGCCCGCGCGCCTGCAGATATTTCAGGAACCTCGCCATGTAGATACCCTGAATCGGCCCCAGCCCCATCGAAACGGTGGGAAACTGCCAGAAATC
>VBDE01000202.1:12472-13891 GCA_005883665.1 Betaproteobacteria bacterium | reverse complement strand
CGAGATCGCCCAGTTCATCGCCAAGATCGAGCGCAACGACCGCGCCTTCCAGAGAACCTTGTCCCGAGCCAAGGTGCGCCAGCTCAAGAATTTCTATGAGACGGCGATCACCCAGCCACCGATTCCCGGAACGGTATTGCTGTTCACCTCCGAGAAGCTGCGCTTCCAGCCCGTCGCGGGCGCGGAGGGCGCGGGCCATCTGTCCGAGCCCCAGGCGAAATTCCTCATCATCGACGGCCAGCACAGGCTCGCCGCGCTGCGCTTCTATCTGGACGAACACCCGGACGATGCCAAGACCATCAATGTGCCGTGCGTGATTTTCGACGGCAGGAGCGAGGACTTCGCCACCGAGATGTTCGTAATCATCAATTCCACACCCACGCGCATCAACAAGAGCCACCTGATCGACCTGTACGAGCGCGTGTCCTGGGCCGAACCCCACCGCAAGTTCGCTTCGCGTGTGGTCGGCAGCCTCTACAGCGAGGGCGACAGTCCGCTGCGTTATCGCATCAACCGCCTCGGCGGGCGCAGCGCGCAGGACAAGTGGATCCTGCAGGCGGAACTGTTCAACGAACTGCACCGCTGGGTCAACCGGGACTGGCGCAAGATCCAGTTAGCCGGGGGTAGCCGGACCCAGGTGCCGAACTACTACGGCATGGTGCGCGACTTTTTCAAGGCGGCTGAGCGCGTCTGGGGCGAGGCCTGGGCCAATGCCAACTACATGGTCACCAAGCCGGTGACTCTGAAGGCCATGCTGCGGGTGTGCGCCGACCTCGCCCGCGAGGACGGCGATCCCGCCGAGGGCCGCGTCAAGCGCTGGGAAGAGCGGCTTGCGCCTTGGCGCGATCTGGTGAAGGCGTTCAAGTCAGAAGGCTTCTACGAGCGCTTCGCCGCCAAGGGCGAAGTCGAGCGCGTGGGCCGCGTGCACCGCGAGCTCGCCCGCACCGCCGGGATCGAGGCACGCGGGGCCAAATCCTAGGCCTTGGCGCGCTGCTCCAGCACCTCGATCGCAGGCAGTTTTTTGCCTTCGAGGAACTCAAGGAAAGCCCCGCCGCCGGTCGAGATGTAGGAAATCCCGTCGGCGACTCCGTATTTCGCGATAGCGGCGAGCGTCTCGCCCCCGCCGGCGAGCGAATACGCACCCGATCCGGCAATCGCGTCGGCGATCGCTTTCGTTCCCTGTCCGAATTGCTCGAACTCGTACACGCCGAGCGGGCCGTTCCAGACGATGGTACCCGCCTCGGAGAGCCGCTTTGCGAACGCCGCAGCGGTACGCGGACCGATATCGAGGATCATGTCGTCGTCGTCGATCTCGGCCGCAGGCTTGATCGCGGCATTGGCAGTCGCCGAAAACTCTTTCGCACACACGACATCCACCGGTAACGGGACTTCGCTGCCCTTGTCGCGCAGGATCGCCAT
>VBDE01000202.1:0-12349 GCA_005883665.1 Betaproteobacteria bacterium | reverse complement strand
GCACCGAGAACCGCAAGCTTCGTCGACACCTTTGCCCCGGCAACGATCGCCACAAGAGGACGCATCGGACGATGGAGCGCCTTGGACAACGCCTCGATCTCCGCCGCCATCAGCGGCCCGGCGCAGGCCACCGGCGCGTACTTCGCGATTCCGTGCGTGGTCGCTTCGGCGCGATGGGCGGCACCGAATGCGTCGTTGACGTAAACATCGCACAGCGCCGCCATCCTTCTCGAGAGAGTGTCGTCGTTTTCCTTCTCGCCGTTGTTGAAGCGACAATTCTCGAGCAGCACCGCCTTGCCCGGCTCAACCGTCACCCCATTCAGCCAGTCGCGCCTGAGCGGAACGTCCTGGCCAAGCAACCCCGATAGATGCCTCGCGACGGGCGCAAGCGATTCCTTCTCGTCGAATTTTCCCTCGGTCGGGCGGCCGAGGTGCGAGGCCAGCATGAGTCGCGCGCTCCGGCCGAGCGCCTCCCGGATGCCGGGAAGGGAGGCGCGGATGCGCGTGTCGTCGCTGACCTTTTCGGCCTGGGTCGGAACATTGAAGTCGACACGCATGAAAACCCGCTTGCCGCGCAGGTCGACTTCGGACATTTTCAAAATGGGCATGACCCACAGGAATCAGGAATGGAGACCCTGATTCCTCGACTTATTTCGCGTTCATCAGCGCGACTGTGGCATCCAACATCCGGTTGCTGAATCCCCACTCGTTGTCATACCAGCTCGAGACTTTCACCAGCGTGCCGCTCGACACGCGGGTAAGGGTGGCATCGAACACGCTGCTCGCGGCGCTGTGGTTGAAATCGGAGGACACGAGCAGCTCGGTGTTGTACTCGAGAATACCCTTCAGATCCGTTTGCGATGCCTGCCTTGCCGCGTCGTTGACTTCCTCCACCGTCGTCGGCCTCTTCGCCACGAAGGTCAGGTCCACGATCGACACATTGATAGTCGGCACGCGGAACGCGAACCCGTCGAGCTTACCGTTGAGATGCGGCAATACCAAACCGATCGCCGCCGCGGCGCCGGAGCTCGCCGGGATCATGTTGTGCGTCGCCGACCGCGCGCGGCGCAGGTCCTTGTGGTAGACGTCGGTCAGCACCTGGTCGTTGGTGTAGGCGTGGACCGTAGTCATGAGGCCGGAGACTACGCCGATGCGATCGTCAACCGCCTTAACCAGCGGGGCGAGACAATTGGTAGTGCACGAGCCGTTCGAAATCACCGTATCGGAGGCCTTCAGCGTCTTGTCGTTGACGCCGACGACTACGGTACGATCCACATCCTTCTCACCCGGCGCCGAGAGAACCACTTTCTTTGCGCCCGCAGCGAGATGCGCTGAGGCCTTCTCCTTGCTCGTAAAGAGCCCCGTGCACTCGAGAACCACGTCGACCTTGAGGTCCTTCCACGGCAACTCGGCCGGATTGCGCTTCGCGCAGACCTGGATGCGATCGCCGTTCACGATCATCGATTCGCCTTCCACGGCGATCGTTCCGGGGAATTTTCCGTGCGTGGTGTCGTGGCGCGTCAGATGCGCGTTGGTCTGCGCATTGCCGAGGTCGTTGATCGCGACGAACTGAAGGGCGTGCTTCTTCCCGCTTTCGTAGTGCGCGCGGAGAATGTTGCGGCCGATGCGGCCATAGCCGTTGATGGCGACTCGAATGCTCATTCAGACTCCTTCCGGGTTTTCCCTACTTCAATACGCTTCTAACGGCGTTCACCACGTTCTCGACGGTAAAGCCGAAGTATTCGAACAGCTTCGTCCCGGGCGCCGATTCACCGTAGCGATCGATGCCGACCACGGCGCCTTCAAGCCCGACATACTTGCGCCAGTAGTCGCTGACACCGGCTTCGACTGCGATCTTGGGCAAAGTCGGGATCAGGACCACGTCCCTGTACATCGGCGGCTGGCGGTCGAACGTCGAGGTGCAAGGCATCGACACGACCCGAACCGAAATTCCCTCCTCGGCCAGCTTTTGCTTCGCGCCCAGAGCGAGCTGCACTTCCGACCCGGTGGCAAGAATGATCGCCTTGGGTTCCTGCGCGTCCGAGAGAACGTAGCCGCCGCGGCGGATCGCCGAGACCGTATGAGCGTCGCGTTTTTGAAACGGCACGTTCTGCCGCGTGAACAATAGCGAAGTCGGCCCATCCTTTCGCTCGATCGCAGCCATCCAGGCGAGCGCCGCCTCGACGGGATCGCAAGGTCGCCAGACGTCCATGCCGGGGATCAGCCGCAGGGCTGCGGCGTGCTCGATCGACTGGTGCGTGGGGCCGTCCTCGCCCAGACCGATCGAGTCGTGGGTGAAGACGAAGATCGAGCGGATCTTCATCAGCGCCGCCATGCGCAACGCGTTTCTGGAGTAGTCCGAGAAGGTGAGGAAAGTGCCACCGTAAGGAATGATTCCGCCATGCAGCGCCAAGCCGTTCATGACGGCGCTCATCCCGAATTCGCGCACGCCGTAGTAGATGTAGTTGCCGCCTCCCTCCCGCTCGAGGGGTTTTGAGCCCGACCACAGCGTGAGGTTGGAGCCAGTCAGATCGGCCGATCCGCCGACCAGCTCGGGCAGGACCGGGGCGACGCCTTCTATCGTGTTCTGCGAGGCCTTGCGAGTGGGGATGGATTCCGTCTTGGCGATGATTCTTTCAAGCAGCATCTGGCAGTGGGCGCTCCAGTTCGCCGGCAGCTCGCCGGCGACGCGGCGGCGGAATTCGCGCGCAAGTTCCGGGTGTGCTTTCTCGTACTCGGCAAACTTGTCATTCCAGGATCGCTCGAGCGCCGCGCCGCGCTTTTTCGCGTCCCAGCCGTCGTAAATGTGCTGGGGAACCTCGAACGGCGGGTAGCGCCAGCCTATCGCCGCGCGTGTCGCCGCAACCTCCTCGGCTCCAAGCGCCTCCCCATGCGCTTTGGCCGTCCCAGCGCGCTTGGGGGCTCCCTTGCCGATTACGGTGTTGCAGCAGACGAGGCTGGGTTTGTCCGCTACGGCCTTCGCGGCTCGGATCGCGCGGTCAACCGATTCAACGTCGTGGCCGTCGACCTTGGAGATCACGTGCCAGCCATAGGCTTCGAAGCGCTTGGGCGTGTCGTCTCGGAACCAACCCTTTACCTCGCCGTCAATGGAGATCTTGTTGTCGTCGTAAAAGGCGATCAGTTTGCCCAAAGCAAGGGCTCCGGCGAGCGAACAGGCCTCGTGCGAGATTCCCTCCATCAGGCACCCGTCCCCGACCGACACGTAGGTACGGTGGTCGACGATGTCGAGGCCCGGGCGGTTGAACTCGGCGGCGAGGATGCGTTCGGCGATCGCCATGCCGACCGCGTTTGCCAGTCCCTGCCCCAGGGGACCCGTGGTCGTCTCAACGCCCGGAGTCACCCCGAGCTCGGGGTGACCCGGCGTCTTCGAATGCAGCTGCCGGAAGCGCTTGAGCTCATCTATCGGCAGGTCGTAACCGGTGAGATGCAGGAGCGCGTACAGCAGCATCGAGCCGTGGCCGTTGGACAGGACGAAACGATCGCGGTCTGGCCACTTCGGGTTTGCCGGGTTGTGCCGCAGGTGCCGTCCCCACAGCGCCAGCGCGATTTCGGCCATTCCCATGGGCATTCCAGGGTGACCGGAATTTGCCGCCTGCACGGCGTCCATGGCCAACGCACGAATCGCGTTGGTCAGGTCCTGGCTCATTTACTCGGAAAATTCGGGAGAGTAGGTGGAAACCTTATAATTATCGGTGAATCTCGCTCGCTTGGCGAGAAAAACCGCAACGGAGGAGCAGTGAGCAAACTCGCATTCATCGGGCTCGGTGTGATGGGTTTCCCCATGGCCGGACATCTCGCGACGAAGAGCGGCCACGAGCTTACCGTGTACAACCGCAGCCGCGCCAAGGCCGAGGCATGGGCAGGCAGGTACAAGGGCCGCTTCGCGGACACTCCGGCGAAGGCGGCGGAAGGTTCAGACATCGTGTTCTCCTGCGTCGGGGACGATCCGGACTTGCGCGAAATCACGCTGGGGCCGAACGGTGCCTTTCAGAAGATGGCCAAGGGCGCGATCTTCGTCGACCATACGACAGCCTCGGCGAAAGTGGCGCGGGAGCTCTCCTCCGAGGCAAAAAAGCGTGGTTTCGATTTCCTCGATGCGCCGGTATCGGGAGGTCAGGCGGGCGCGGAGAACGGACAGCTCACCGTCATGGTGGGAGGCGACGCCGCTGCTTTCGAGCGGGCGAAACCCGTCATCGCACATTTCGCCAAGGCGGTGACGCTGATGGGGGGCTCGGGCGCCGGCCAACTCACCAAGATGGTCAACCAGATCTGCATAGCGGGCCTTGTTGAGGGCCTAGCGGAAGGTCTCAATTTCGCAATCAAAGCCGGGCTTGACGCCAAGCTCGTTCTAGACGTGATCTCTAAAGGTGCTGCGCAGTCCTGGCAAATGGAGAACCGCGGCAAGACCATGGTCGAGGACAAGTTCGACTTTGGCTTCGCAGTGGACTGGATGAGAAAGGATTTGCGCATCTGCTCCGAAACGGCACGGGAGATCGGCGCTCAGCTTCCCGTGACCCAGATGGTCGCCGGCTTCTACGACGAGGTATCGAAGATGGGCGGCGGCCGCTGGGATACCTCCAGCCTGATCCGGCGGCTGCGCCGAGCCTGACCCGCGCCGGGGGCTCTTTTCGCGCGAGCCCCTCCATGAGCATGCCTTTCCAATGGCCGGCAGCCTACGCGCCGGCCATCCAGCCTCCGGTGGACCCGCCGGAACGCTCGCTCTGGTTCGTTTTCCGCGGCGCTGAGCTTCTGGTCGCTGCTGCGCCCGGCGCGACCACCCTTCCCCATTGCAATCACCCCAATACTTTGGGTATGATGCCCCAACGAACACAATATCTTGGGGTTCTCGGCGGGCAGCATTGTTTCTCGGCCGAGCTTGCGGTGGATGCCGTAGCACCGCAAGGATGGATCTGGCAGGGGCTGCGGGCGCTATTCGGTGCGCTCGATGAAGCGCAGTTTGCGCTCGCCGGGCGGGCACTGCAGATCGTCGATTGGGACCGCACGCACCAGTACTGCGGTTCATGTGGGAGGCCAACGGCAGCGCGGACAAGCGAGCGCAGCCGAGAATGCCCGGGTTGCGGGCTGGTGGTGTATCCCAGGCTCGCGCCGGCGGTGATGGGGTTAGTGCGGCGTGAAAAGGAAATTCTCTTGGCACGCGCACCGCGGTTCCCCAAGGATATGTACAGCGCCTTGGCCGGTTTTGTCGAGCCGGGCGAAACACTGGAGCAGTGCTTGGAGCGCGAGGTATATGAAGAGGTCGGGATCAAGGTACGAAATGTGCGCTATTTCGCCAGCCAGCCGTGGCCGTTTCCGCATTCGCTCATGATCGCGTTCTTTGCCGATTATTACAGCGGTGAGATCCGCGTCGATGGAACGGAAATCGAGGATGCGCAGTGGTTCGACGTGAGAAATCTTGAAAATTTGCCGCGATTGCCTGCTAGAATCAGCATCGCTCGCAGGCTGATCGATGCGGCAAAAGGGGAGATGCTCGCATCATAGTTCGGCATCTCGGTTATCAACGGGCGTGGGGATTTATGCAAATTGGACGGACTGCACATTGTTGCGAATCTGTACCGTTGCGGGGGGGATGCACGGTACTTGACTGACGCAGCCGAGCTGCGTCGTTTTTGTCACGACTCCATCAACAGGGCCGGTCTCACGATTCTCGGGGACCTGTTCCACGAGTTCGACGGTGGCGGAGTCACGGGCACGGTGGTGCTGGCGGAGTCGCATCTCGCCGTCCATACGTGGCCTGAGCTCCAGAGCGTCACCCTCGACGTCTACGTGTGCAACTACACCCAGGACAACAGCGCCAAGGCGCGCCAGGTCGTGGCCGACCTGATGGAGCTTTATCGCCCCGAGGAGCACGTGCAGCACGATGTGCCGCGCGACAAGCGCCTCATGTACGAGGCGCTGAACGGGGACTACGGGTTTTTCCTGCGCTCCTCCAAGCTGATCGAGTCCTCGAAGACGCGCTTCCAGGACCTCGAAATCCACGAGACGCCCCAGTTTGGAAAGCTCTTTCGCTTGGACGGCTGCTTCATGACCTCCGAGCGCGAAGAATTCGTCTACCACGAGACCCTGATCCACCCTGCACTCACCGCCCACCCCTCGCCAAAGCGGGCCCTCGTGATCGGCGGCGGAGACGGCGGCGCGGCGGAAGAAGCACTCAAGCACCCCTCGATCGAGCAACTCGTCATGGTCGAGCTGGACGGCAAGGTGGTCGAGATCGCCAAGGAGCACTTCGGCGCGATTCACCGCGGCGTATTCGACAATCCGAAACTGAAGCTGCTGATCGAGGACGGGCTGAAGTACCTTGCGGAGACCAAGGAAAAGTTCGATTACATCGCGCTGGATTTACCTGACCCCATCGGCCCTGCAACCGCGCTCTACGAGGAGACATTTTTCCGGGATTGCAAGCGCGCGCTCGCTGCAGGCGGCGTGCTCACCCTGCACATGGGCTCGCCCTGGTCGCGCCCCGACCGTGTCAAGATGCTCTATGGGCGGCTGGCGAAGATGTACAAGATCGCCCGGCCCTACACGATGTTCATCCCCTTGTACGGCTGCCTGTGGTCGATGTGTGCATGCTCGGACTCGACCGACGTCGCGGCCGTCAATAGCGGGGAGATCGATATTCGAATCGGCAACCGCGGTCTCAGCCATCTGCAGTACTACAACGGCGCCGCCCATCAGGCGCTGTTCGCGTTGCCGAATTTCGTGCGCGAACTCACCGTGGACGCCGTACCCAAGCCCAGGCTCGTAGCAACGAAAAAGCGCGCCGCGGGTGGCGCGAAGTAGGCGCGGAGGCTCAGCCGGTTGGGCGCGGGGTGACCGAAAGGGTTGCCCTTTTCGTTTTGGCCTCGAATCCGAGGAAACCGAACTCGGGCTCCGGTTTTCGGCCGCTCACGATATCGGCAAGGGCCCGACCCGAGCCGCATGCAAGCGTCCACCCGAGCGTGCCGTGCCCGGTGTTGAGAAAAAGGTTGGAGTACTTCGAACGTCCAATGAGCGGCAGATTGCTGGGTGTGGCGGGTCTCAGTCCCGTCCAGAACTGTGCGCGCTCCGGACGCCCCGCCTTCGGAAACCATTCGAAGCAGCGCTTTACTAGGGCCGCGCAGCGGGGCTCGTTCATCTCGGTGTCGTAGCCGTTCAACTCAGCGGTGCCCGCCACGCGCAAGCGATCGCCCAGCCGCGAAATCACGATCTTGCGCGCGTGATCGGTCAGGCTCGTCCGTGGGGCTTCGTCACCGGGCTCAAGGGGCAAAGTAACCGAATAGCCCTTGACCGGGTACACCGGTACCGAAACGCCGATCGGCGCGAGCAGGAGCGGGCTATAGCTCCCCAGCGCAATAACGTAGGCTTCGGCGCGCAACGATTCCTCGATTCCTTTTTCATCGTCTATGACCACGCGCTCGATCGCTCCCCGTGCGGCCTCGAGGCGCTTCACGCTAACGTTGAACCGGAAGCTCACGCCTCGGGCACCGCAGAGATCGGCCAGGGCCCGGGTGAAAAGCTGCGCATCACCGCACTCGTCGGAAGCCGCGTAGGCCCCCCCCGCGACCCGGGCTATTGAATGCTTGAGCGCCGGCTCGATCATCAAGCAGCCTTCGGGCGTCTTGATTTCCATGTCCAGGCCGCGTGCTCTGAGCTGCTCGGCCTGTCTCTTCGCGTGTTCGAATTCGCCTCCGTTTTCGTACAGGTGCAGGATGCCTCGCGTATCAAAATCATAGTGGATGCCCGTATCGCGCCGCAGTTGGCGCAGCTGCTCGTGGCTATACAGCGCAAGCGCGAAAGCGGAATCGGTGTTGCGACGGGTCCGGGTCGGCAAACATTCAAAGAGGAAGCGCAAACCCCAAAGCCATTGGGCGAGCTCGGCGCGCGGCCGGAAGAGCAGCGGGGCGTCCTCGCGCCCGAACCACTTCAGGATCGTCAAAGGAGCGGTCGGGTTGGCCCAGGGCTCGGAGTGGCTGACCGAAATCTGCCCGCCATTTGCAAAACTCGTCTCGAGCGCAGGTTCGGGCTGACGGTCGACCACCATGACCTCGTGGCCGCTCTGCGCGAGATACCACGCGCTGGTCGTGCCGATGACACCGGCCCCGAGAACGACCACTCTCATGCCCGCCTCCGATAAAAAGCAAAAGGGGGAAAGCTTGCGCTTTATCCCCCCGGAAACGAATCTACACTTTTGACTTTCACACGGCAAGCAAGCCCTTCGGCCACATCCGTGTACTGCGCTGAGGCCGTTCAACGAAACCGGAAGGCTTACTTATTTTCCCGTGTAAGGAATCACTTTTTGGCGCTGCTCACCCAGGCCCTTGATGCCAAGGGTGACCACGTCACCCGGCTTCAGCCACGCCTGGGTCGGTTTCATCCCCAGCGCCACCCCTGCCGGTGTTCCGGTGGTAATGATGTCACCTGGGAGCAGTGTCATATAGTTGCTCACGTAAGAGACGAGCTTTGCGCAGGGGAAAATCATGTTCTTGGTATTGGACGATTGCCTGCGTTCGCCGTTGACGTCGAGCCAGACGTCAAGCACCTGGGGATTTGTGATCTCGTCGGTCGTGACGAGCCATGGTCCGATCGGGCCAAAGGTGTCACAGCCCTTGCCTTTGTCCCACTGAGAGGACTGCAGCTGGAAAGCGCGCTCGGATACGTCATTCACGATCGTGTAGCCGGCAACGTGGTCGAGGGCCTCGTCCTCCGGCACATATTCGGCGCGTGCCCCGACGACGATTGCGATCTCGACCTCGTAATCGAGCTTGGTGGAATTGCGCGGCTGCTGGATGTCATCATTCGGGCCGCTGATGCACGTCGTCGCCTTCATGAACACCACCGGCTCGGCGGGTATTTGCAGACCCGCTTCGTGCGCGTGATCGACGTAATTCAGGCCGATGGCGACGAACTTGGAGATGCCCGTATAAGGCACGCCGAAACGCGGGTTACCGCGCACTAGCGGCAGCGACTCCGGGCGAATCTTGCGCAGCTTCGTCAGCCCTTTGGGGGAAATCGTGTCCTGGTCGATATTGGAAATGACCCCTGACAAGTCGCGCAACTGGCCTTGCGCGTCGATGACGCCCGGTTTTTCGAATCCATTCCTGCCGTAACGACAAAGCTTCATTTTTGGCTTCCTTTCCAGATCATCATGCGGCCGCATAAGCAAATCGCAGCTCTTGGAGCAAGCGCAAGCTGGGTGCAAGCGAGGTAGCTCGATATCGTCGCAGTCTCGAGCCGCCCATTTGTTGCCCGGGCGGCGGCGCGACGAGAGCAAGTGGTGCGGCCGGTCTCCTACGTGAGCCGTTTCTCCCCCAGAACTGTTCTTATTGACCGGCGATTATAACAGCGCAACGCGGAAAAAAGCCGTAGTTTCCCTGGAATCAGTGGGTTACAGCAGCGGCGAAGCCCGGGGTCCGACTGGCATGGCAGTGGCCGCGGCCCGCAACCGCGCGGACTCCCAGATAAAATCGACGCATGAAAAGCTTTGCATCTCGCGTCGTACCGCGGTTTTTTGCTCCGATGCAGCTTTCGCTCGGTGACGAGATCGATCTGCCGGAGCGGGTGGCGCGTCATTGTACGGTCCTGCGCCTGCGCCGCGGCGACGCGGTCGTCGTGTTCAACGGAGAGGGCGGGGAGTTCTCCGCCGAGCTAACGCGGGTTTCCCGTGGCGATTCGCGTGCCCGCGTGATATCGAAGCAGACGCCGGAGCGCGAGTCGCCCCTTGCCATCGCGCTCGCTCAGTGCGTATCGAGCGGAGATCGGATGGACGTTACCTTGCGGAAATCTACTGAGCTTGGCGTCTCCAGGATAGTGCCGATCGCGAGTGAGCGCTCCGTAGTCAGACTCTCGAGCGATCGCGCCGACAAGCGCGTCGCCCACTGGCGCAACGTGGTCATTGCCGCCTGTGAGCAATGCGGGCGCAACCACGTACCTGAAGTTGCCGCGATCATCGACTTCGCGGCCTTTCTGAGCCGGGGAGCCAGCGATGGGCTACGGCTGCTTCTGGCGCCGGATGCGTATCGAGACTTGAAACAGCTTGAACCGCCCAGCAGGGTGACGTTGCTGGTCGGACCGGAGGGAGGGCTCGCGCCCGAGGAGCGGCAGCGCGCGGAAAGGAGCGGGTTCGTTCCAGTCCGCTTCGGACCGCGGGTGCTTCGCACGGAGACCGCGCCGCTCGCAACAATCGCAGCGATGCAGGCTCTATGGGGCGATTGTTAGTCTCTGCATGCCGGGCGCGCTGTATCTAGGGGGGGCAACTGGCTAGAATCGGGGTTCCTTAAGAACAACGCAACCATGCCGTCCCATCCCACCCAGTTCGTCAGCTGGGTTCGCTCTGTTGCCCCGTATTTCCACGCGTTTCGCGGGAAGACGTTCGTACTTGCCTTTGGCGGAGAAATATTCGCGGAGCGCAGGTTCGTCGAACTCGCACACGACATCAGCCTTCTGCACAGCACCGGCATCCGCGTGGTACTAGTGCACGGCTCACGCCCGCAGATCGAGGCTCAACTCAAGCGCCGCAAGCTCCGCTCGCGCTACGCGAAGGGCCTGCGCATCACGGATCCCGTTGCGCTCGAATGCGTGAAGGAGGCCGTCGGGTTGTTGCGAGTGGAGATCGATGCGTTCCTGTCCCTAGGCCTTCCCAGCTCGCCCATGGCGGGCGCCGCGATCAATAGCGTCTCAACCGGCTCCGTGCGCAAGGTCGATGCGCAGGCAATCGCGGGGTGTCTGGACGCCGGCAACATAGCGATCGTATCGCCAGTCGGCTATTCGCCCACAGGCGAGGTCTTCAACCTCGCCATGGAAGATGTGGCGGTGGCAACGGCGACGGCCATCCACGCCGAAAAGTTGATATTTTTCTCTGATTCGCCCGTGCAGGACAAGGAAGGCGAGTTGCTCCAGGAACTCACGGCGCAGGAGGCAGCCGGGCTGCTCGCGCGCAGCAACCGCCTGTCGGACGATACGCGGCTCTATCTCGCACACGCCGTCGAGGCCGTGCGCGGAGGGATGCAACGCGTCCACATCATCAGCCGGACAGTCCCCGGCGCTCTGCTGATCGAATTGTTCACCCATGAAGGCTCGGGCACCATGATCACCGCCGACAAGGTGGTGAAGCTGCGTCCGGCCAAGATTGATGACGCGGGGGGCGTTCTCAAGCTGATCGAGCCGCTCGAGGAAGACGGGACGCTCGTGCGCCGTGGGCGTGAACTGCTCGAACGCGAGATCGGGCGCTTTTCGTTGATTGAGCACGACGGGGTGATAGTCGGCTGCGCCGCGCTCTACCCCTTCCCCGACGCCCGCGCCGGCGAGCTTGCCTGCCTCGCGGTGCGCCCCGATTACCGCGACGCAGGTTACGGAGAACGCTTACTGCGTCATATCGAGACACAGGCGCGCGCCAGCAAGCTGAAAAAGCTGTTCGTACTCACTACGCGTGCAACCCATTGGTTCATAGAGCGCGGGTTCGCCGAGGCGAATATCACCGTGCTGCCGAGGGAAAGGAAAGCGCTGTACAACTATCAGCGGCGTTCGAAGATTTTAGTAAAGCAGACTTAAAATCGACCTGATACCAGAATCGAGGTTGCGAAAATGGCACGGATGGTGAAGTGCATCAAGCTCGGCCGCGACGCGGAAGGGCTCGACTTCCCGCCCTACCCGGGCGAGCTCGGCAAGCGCATCTACGAGAACGTCTCCAAGGAAGCCTGGCAGGCCTGGATCAAGCACCAGACCATGCTCATCAACGAGAACAAGCTGAACCTCGCCGACCCGCGCGCGCGGAAATATCTCGCCGAGCAGATGGAGAAGCATTTCTTCGGACCCGGAGCCGACGTGGCTTCCGGCTACGTGCCGCCGGACAAGTAGGCGCTCTGCTTCCTGGCGATCGTTCTCACGCCCGTCTTGGTTCCGAGTAAGAGCAGATCCGCGCCGCGCCGGGCGAACAATCCGTTGGTAACGACGCCGGTGATATTGTTGACCGCCGTTTCTAGCTCGACCGGGTTGAGGATGGACAGGCCCCACACGTCGAGGACGATATTGCCGTTGTCCGTGGCAAAGCCCTCGCGCAGCTTGGGCTGGCCGCCGAGCTTAACTATCTGGCGCGCCACATAGGCACGCGCCATTGGAATCACCTCGACCGGCAGCGGAAATTTTCCAAGTACCGGCACGAGCTTCGATTCGTCCGCAATGCAAACGAACTTTTTCGCCACAGCGGCGACGATTTTCTCTCGCGTGAGTGCGCCGCCCCCACCCTTGATCATTGCGAGATGCTCGGTGATCTCGTCCGCGCCGTCGATGTAGACCGGCAGCTCGTTGACGCTGTTGAGATCCAAGACGCGAATGC
>VBDE01000199.1 GCA_005883665.1 Betaproteobacteria bacterium | reverse complement strand
TGCGCTGACTGACCGCGCCACGGAATTACTGCCGACACCCATGATAAAAACCCCTGCAATCGCCGCTCGAATCCTCGCCGGCACCCTCGCGCTCGCTGTGCATTCCGTTTCAGCGCAGGCGCCCGACGTGCCGGGCGCGCCCTCCGCCGAGCCCCCGGCGCAGCCGGCCCCGGCGCAGCCGGCCCCGACGCAGCCGGCCCCGGCGCCCGCAACGCGCGCTCCGGGCGCAGCGGGTGTCGCCATCGCCCCGCGGGCGGGCGAGGTGGTGCTCAATTTCCAGGGCGCGGACCTGCAGGCCGTAGTCAAGGCGATGTCGCAGATGACGGGGCGCAACATGCTGATCGACCCGCGCGTGAGGGGACAGGTCACCATCGTTTCGGCGCGGCCCATGTCGGTCGCGGCCGGGTACCAGATCTTTCTCTCTGCGCTGAAGACGCAAGGTTTCACCGCGGTCGAAGGTCCCGGCGACGCGGTGCGCATCATTCCGGTCGCCGAGGCGAAGGCCGCGGCGCCGGTGAGCGAGCAGGAGGGGCCCCCGCGCGGCGGCGAGCAGGTCATCACGCACGTCGTGATCGGGCAGCACGTCGCGGTGGCGCAGCTGCAGAACGTGCTGCGCCCGCTGATGTCGCCGACCAGCCAGCTCTCTGTATACGATCCGGCCAACGCGCTGATCATCACCGACTACGCTGACAACGTGCGGCGTCTGCTGCGCATCGTCGAGCGGATCGACCAGCCCGCGAGCACGGACGTCACGGTGATCCCGGTTCAGCACGCCTCCGCCATCGACCTCGCGGAGCTGGTGGTGCGTCTGTCCGGGACGGGCGTCGCCACGCCCGGGGCGGTACCGGGCGTGCCGCCGACTCAGATCGCCGCGGGCGGCGACCGTTTCTCGGTGGTGCCGGATGGGCGCACCAACAGCATCCTGCTGCGCTCGGACAACCCGGGGCGCATCGCGCTGTTGCGCTCGCTCATCGAAAAGCTGGACGTGCCGGCGCGCGCGATCGGCAGCACCCGCGTCATCTACCTGAAGCACGCCGAGGCGACGAAACTCGTCGAGGTGCTGCGCGGCATGCTCACGGCCACTGCGGCCGCGGCGCCCGCGCAGACCGCCGCGCCAGGCGCCGGCGGGCGCCCGGGCGGGGCGGCGCCTTCGCTCATCCAGGCCGACGAGGCGACCAACTCGATCATCATCAATGCCTCGGACACGGTGTACAACAACATGCGCCTGGTGATCGAGCAGCTCGACGTGCGCCGAGCGCAGGTCTACGTCGAGGCGCTGATCGCGGAAATGAACGCCGATCGCACCGACGAGCTCGGCTTTCAGTGGGCGGCCGTGGGCGGGGTCGGCTCGCGCGGGGTCGGCGCCACAGCCAATTTTCCCGGGGCCGGTCCCAGCATCGCCGAAGCCATCACGAAGTCGTCGACCTCGGCGGCCAATCCCGCGGGGCTGACGATCGCGGTGCTTGGCAACACCATCACGCTGCCCGACGGCACTACCGTGAGGGGTCTCGGGGCGCTCGCACGGGCGCTCCAGGCGAACAGCCTCGGCAACATTCTCTCTACGCCGAACCTCCTTACGCTCGACAACTATCAGGCGAAAATCGTCATCGGGCAGAACGTGCCTTTTGTCACCGGCAGTTTCGCGGCGGCGACGACCGCCGCCGCTGCGGGAGTGGCGGCGGTGAATCCCTTCCAGACGATCGAGCGCAAGGACGTGGGCCTCACTTTGCGCATCAAGCCGCAGATTTCCGAGGGCTCGACCATCCGGCTCGAGATCTTTCAGGAGGTCTCGAGCCTCGACCCGACTGCGCCCGCCCGCTCGAGCGACCTCATCACGACCAAGCGCTCGCTCGAAACCAAGGTCGTGGTGGACGACGGCAATACCATCGTCCTCGGCGGGCTGATCCAGAACACCTTGAGCGTGACCACGCAGCAGATTCCGCTGCTCGGTGACATTCCGATTCTCGGCGCGCTGTTCCGCTTCAAGAGCGAGGAGCGCAAGCGCACCAACCTGATGATCTTCCTGCGGCCGGTGATCATCCGCTCGGTCGAGGACGGTTATCGCGTGACGCAGGACCGTTATGAATATCTGCGCGGCTACACGCGCGGCGAGGGACCTGAGCGCGAGGACATCTACGACCGCATGGAGCCGGTGCCGCCGGTTCCGCCCCGCGAGCCGCCGGCGCGCGCACCCGGGCAGGATTCCCCAGCCGCGCCAGTCAAGCCGCCCGACGCGGACGCAAGCCCGGCGCCGGCGAGGCCCTAAAGCGCATGGACATGTCCTCGAACCCCCTCACGCCCGACGCGCGCGCAGTCGAGCAGCTGCCTTACGCCTTTGCCAAGCGGCACGGCGTGATCAGCGCCCGGCAGCTGGAGGCAGGTTTCGAGATCTGGGTCCGGCCCGGGGTGCGCGCAGGCGTCCTCGCCGAGGTGCAGCGCGCGCTCGGCGGGCCGCTCGCTCTGAGGGAGCTTGCGAACGACGCCTTCGACGCCGCGCTCGCGCGCGCGTACGAGCGGGGCGCGTCGCACGCCGCCGATATCGTGGACGACATGGACGCGAATCCGGACCTCGTCGCGCTCGCGGAGAGCCTTCCAAAGGTCGCCGACCTCCTGGAGAGCGAGGACGACGCGCCCATCGTGCGGCTGATCAATGCCCTCTTCTCGCAGGCGGTGCGCGAGGGCGCCTCCGACATTCACATCGAGGCCTTCGAGGGGCGCTCGGTGGTGCGCTTCCGCAGGGACGGGATGCTGCGCGACGTGCTCGAGCCGCCGCAGGTGGTGCACGGCGTGATCGTGTCGCGCATCAAGATCATGGCGCGCCTGGACATCGCCGAGAAGCGCCAACCGCAGGACGGGCGCATCGCGCTGCGGCTCGCCGGGCGCTCGGTCGACGTGCGCGTTTCGATCCTGCCGACGGCTCACGGCGAGCGCGTGGTGCTGCGACTGCTCGACAAGCAGGCCGGGAGGCTCGACCTCACCGGCCTCGGCATGGCGGATACGACGCTCGCCGCCCTGCGCGAGCTCGTCAAACAGCCGCACGGCATCATCCTCGTCACCGGCCCGACCGGCTCCGGGAAGACGACTACGCTCTACGCCGCGCTCGGCCAGCTCGACGCCAAGCGCACCAACATCGTCACCGTCGAGGACCCGATCGAATACGACCTCGACGGCGTCGGCCAGACCCAGGTGAATCCGCGCATCGAGCTCACCTTCGCGCGGGCGCTGCGGGCCATCCTGCGCCAGGACCCGGACGTGGTCATGATAGGCGAGATCCGCGACCTGGAGACCGCGCAGATCGCGGTGCAGGCGAGCCTGACCGGGCACCTCGTGCTCGCGACCCTGCATACCAACGACGCGGCGGGCGCCGTGGTGCGGCTCGTGGACATGGGAATCGAGCCGTTCCTGGTCGCCTCGAGCCTGCTCGGCGTGCTCGCCGAGCGGCTGGTGCGGCGGCTGTGCCCGACGTGCCGGCGCTCGCACCAGCCCGATCGCGCCGAGCTGGGCCTGCTCGCGAACGGGAACGGAGACGGGGCGGACACCGCCTTGTTCACCGCGAGCGGCTGCGAGGCGTGCGCGTTCACGGGCTATCAGGGGCGCACCGGAATTTTCGAGCTGCTGCTCATCGACGACGAGGCCCGGCGCCTGATCCACGACCGCGCCTCCGAGGCCGACCTGCGCGAGCACGCGCGCCGCGGCGGCATGAAGGGCCTGCGCGAGGACGGATTGCGCTGGGTACGCTCGGGCGAGACCAGCCTCGAGGAAGTGCTGCGAGTGTCTCGCGAATGAGCCGCGAAGGGCGCGGGTAAGCATCCGGACGGGGCATGTCGGGCTTCGAGTACAACGCGCTGGACGCGACCGGGCGCGAGACGCGCGGGGTGATCGAGGCGGACACCGAGCGCCACGCGAGATCGCTGCTGCGCGAGCGCGGCCTCGCGCCGCTCACCGTCGAGAGCATACGCGGGGCGGCGGTGCAATCCGGGCGGCGCGAGCGCTTCTCGCGCCCCGGGCTGTCGCGCAAAGGTTTGGCGCTGGTCACGCGCCAGTTCGCCACGCTGGTCCGCGCCGGGCTCACCATCGAAGAGGGCCTCAACGTGCTCATCGAGCAGACCGAGTCGGCGGGAGCGCGCACGCTTTTCGCGGCGGTGCGGGCGCGCGTGCTCGAAGGTCAATCCCTGTCGCACAGCCTGGCCGAGTTTCCCAACGCGTTCCCGCAGATCTACCGCGCCATGATCGAGGCGGGCGAGCACTCGGGGCGGCTCGGCGACGTGCTGGAACGGCTTGCCGACTACACCGAGAATCGGGAAGCCTTGCGCGACCAGGTCATCGTCGCCTTCATCTACCCTGTGCTCCTGACCGTGGTCGCGTTCCTCGTCATCGCGTTCCTCGTCGCATACGTCGTGCCGCAGGTGACGCGCGTATTCGCCAATCTCGGCCAGACCCTTCCCTTGGTCACGCGCGTTCTCATCGCCATCAGCGATTTTGCGCGCGCGAGCGGCGCGCTCTGGCTCGCCGGGCTCGTCCTCGCCTTCGTCGCGGGAAGGTTGTTGCTGCGCGACGAAACTCGGCGGCGGCGCTGGCACGGCGCTCTGCTGCGGCTGCCGCTCGTGGGGCGGCTCATCCGCGGAGTCAATGCCGCGCGCTTCGCCGACACGCTGGGTATCCTTACCGCGAGCGGCGTTCCGCTGCTCGCGTCGCTGCAGTCCGCGGCGGCGGTGCTGACAAACCTGCCGATGCGCGCCGCGGTGGACGAGGCGGTGCGCCGCGTGCGCGAGGGCGGTGCGCTCGCCCCCGCGCTCGGGGCGGCGAAGCTCTTCCCGCCAATCGTCATTCACCTGATCGCGAGCGGCGAGGCAACCGGTCGGCTCGACACCATGCTCGCGCGCGCCGCCGAGGCGCAGTCGCGCGAGCTCGTGAACTGGACGCGCGGCCTGACAGCGCTGCTCGGGCCCCTCCTCATCGTCGCGATGGGCGGGATCGTGCTCTTCCTCGTGGTCGCGATCCTGCTGCCGATTTTCGAGATGAACCAGCTGGTACGCTGAGGGTTTTACCGGATGACGACAATTCGCGCACAATATAGACCAAGCGATTTTCGGACACCTTTCATGACGACGCTCTCGATCCCCTTCCGCCGGGCAAACGGTTTCACCCTGATCGAGATTCTCGTCGTCATCGTGATTCTAGGCATCCTCGCGGCGTTGATCGTGCCGCGCGTGATGGACCGTCCCGACCAGGCGCGGGCGACGGCGGCGCGGGCGGACATCGCCGCGATCATCGCCGCGCTCAAGCTCTACAAGCTCGACAACGGCACTTACCCGAGCACCGACCAAGGGCTCGCGGCGCTGGTGAAAAAACCCGATCGCGGAGACATTCCGCGCAACTGGAAGGCGGGCGGTTACCTGGACAAGTTGGCCGTGGATCCCTGGGGCACCGATTACCAGTATCTCAATCCCGGGATTCGCGGCGAGATCGACGTGTACTCGCTAGGCGCCGACCGCAAGCCCGGTGGCGAGGGCTTCGACGCCGACATCGGGTCTTGGCAGTAATGATGCGAGCGCGCCGCTCAGGCGGCTTCACGCTGATCGAGATCCTGGTGGTCGTCGCGATCATCGCCGTGATCGTCAGCCTTGCGGGCGTGCAGCTCATGCGCGGCCCCGGGGATCTGGTGCGCGAGGAAAGCGAGCACCTCGCGCTGCTCTTGCGGGCGGCGCGCGAGGAGGCGATCCTGCAGGGGCGGGTGTTCGCCTTCGGCGCCGGGCGCGAGTCCTACCGCTTCCTGCGTCTGGAGCGCAACGGTCGCCTCAAGGTCGCGAGCGGCGACGAGCTGTTGCGTCCCCAGCGCATGCCGCCGGGCATCGTGATTGAAGCCTTGCAGATCGAGGGCGCAGGGGAGGCCGCGCAGGACGGGGTGGTGTTCCTGCCGAGCGGTGAGCTGCCCGCGTTCCGCATCGTGCTCAAAAGCGGCGGCGCGCGCTGGAGCGTCGTCGGCACCCCCGACGGGACCATACGCGCGCAGGCCGTCTCATGAATTGCGCCCGGCGCGCTGGAGGCTTCACCCTGGTGGAGATCCTGGTGGCGCTCGCCGTGCTCGCGATCGCGCTGACCGCGACAGCGCGCAGTCTGGGCGCGGCGCTCGACACCACTGCGGCGCTGCGTGATCGCATTCTCGCGCGCTGGGTGGCCGAGGACAGGCTGGCCGAGCTCGAGCTGCGCAGGGAATGGCCGGCGCTCGACGTGAAGGAGGGCGACGCCGACATGGGCGGGCGCGCGTTCCGCTGGCGGCAGGAGACGGGCGTGACGCCCGCGGCCCGCATGCGACGCGTCGAGGTGAGCGTGTTCCTGAAGGGAGACGATTCGACGCTGGCGAAGCTGACCGGATTCGTCGAGCAGACGGCAACGCAGGCAGTACCGCCGACAGGATTCGGAGCGCAGACGGAGCCGCCCCGATGAACCCGCGGGCGTCCGGCTTCACGCTGATCGAGCTCCTGGTGGCTCTCGTGATCTTCGGGATTTTCGCCATCCTCGCGTACGCGGGATTGGGCCGCCTGCTCGACAACCGTGAACGGCTCACCGAGGAGCAGCGGGTCTGGCAGGAGTTGTCGCTGACCTTCCTGCGCATCTCCGACGACGTGGCCCATGCGCGCTCGCGCGCGGTGCGCGACGTGAGCGGTTTTGAGCTGCGGGCGTTCGTGGGACGGCCCTTCGATCCGCGCGCGCTCGCCGAGCCGAGCCTCGAGTTGACGCGCGGCGGCGAGCTGAACTATGGAGGCGGACCGCATTCGGATCTGAGGCGCGTCGCTTATCGTCTCAAGGAAGGGCGCCTCGTGCGAATCACCTGGCCGGTGCTCGATCGCGCTCCCGTGACCGTGCCGCTCGAAGCGCCGCTGCTCGGCGGTGTCGAGGCCTTCGAGCTGCGTTTTTACGAAACGAGCGGAGGATCGGTCGATTCCTGGCCCACGGCGACGAGCGGCCCCGATGTCCCGCCACGGGCGATGGAAGTCACGCTCGCCGTGAAGGGCGTCGGCCGCTTCAAGCGCCTGTTTCTGGTGAACGGCTGATGCCTCCGGCCCGCACGCAGCGTGGAATCGCTCTGGTGACCGCGGTCATGATCGTCGCGATCGCGACGGCGATCGCGGTTCAGATCGCCTTCGCGCACCAGATCTGGTTCCGGCAAATGGAGAACGTCGCCGACCGCGACGCGACCGACTGGCTGCGCCGAGGCGCGCTGCACTGGGCGAGCCTCGCGCTCCTCGAGGATGCGGCGCAGAACTCGACCGACCATCTCGGGGAGAGCTGGGCGATGGGATTGCCGACCCTTCCCGTCGAGGGTGGAACCATCAAGGTTTCGATCGAGGACGCGCAGTCGCGTTTCAACCTGAACAGCATCGGAGGCACGGACCCGACGAGCCAGGCAAACCTCCAGGTCCTGCAGCGCCTCCTCGAAGGGCTGCAGCTCGATCCCCAGCTCGCCAATGCGGTCGCCGACTGGATCGACCCGAACAGCGAAGCGAGGGCGGGAGGCGCGGAGGACATCGACTACCTCATCCTCAATCCGCCTTATCGCGCCGCCAACCGGCCCATGGCGAGCGTCGACGAGCTGCGCTTGATTCGCGGTTTCGACGCCAAGACCGTCGCGGCGCTGCTGCCGTACGTGACCGTTCTTCCAGCGACTTCCAACAATATCAACGTCAACACCGCTTCGCCCGAACTGCTCGCGGCGCTGGTGCAGGGTCTGGATTTGCCCACTGCGCAACGCATCGCCGAGGAGCGGCTCGGCAAGCCGTTCAGCGACATCAACGCTTTCAAGTCGAAACTGCCGCAAGGCCCGACTCAGACGATGGCGGGAATGGACGTGAAGACCGATTTTTTCCTGGTTGTGCTCGACACTTCGATCGGGCGCCACGAGCGCCGCAGCGAAGCGCTGCTTCAACGCTTGCCCAGCAAGACCACGACTGTGATCTGGCACAGGCCGCAACCCCTGATCGGAGGCGGGCTGCAACCCTCGAGCGGATCGGATGAACCTGACGAATCTCGGTAAGGGTGCTTGGCTCGACCTCTCCGCCTCTTGGCTCAGCAAGGGTGGCGAGCGCCTCGAGTTGTGGCTGCCGCGGAACTGGCCGGCCGAAGACTCGGAGCTGCGCTGGCGCCGCATCGCGGCGGACGGGGCCGTTCGGCAAGGCGTCCAGCGCGGGCTCGAGGGACTCGCCCCGGCCGAAGAGATCATCGTCTGGACTCCGGCCGCGGAAACTCTGTTCCTGCGCGCGCGCCTGCCGACGCGCTCGACCGCGAAAATCGTTCAGGCGCTGCCCTTCGCGCTCGAGGAGCAGCTGATCGATCCCCCCGAGGGGCTGCATTTCGCTTTCGCGCACGAGGCGGACGGTGCGCTCGCGGTGGCGGTGACGCGGCGCGAGCGCATGGAGAGCTGGCTTGGGGCGCTCGCGGCCGCCGGGCTCGCCCCGACGCATCTCGCGCCGGTGACCTTGTCCGTGCCGCTCGCCGATCGCGCCTGGACGCTCGCGTTCGTCGACGGGGAGATCGTGCTGCGCAGCGGCGCACGCGCGGGATTGGGCGGTCCGGCCGAGCGGCGGCCACCGGCCTGGCTGCACGCCGCGCTCGCCGAAGCGCGGACCGAGGCGAGCGCCCCCGAGCGCATTCTGCTCGTCGACGCTCCTGCCGATCTGGATTCCGCGGCGTGGCGCGAGGCCTTGGGCCTTCCGCTGGAATCGATGCCCGGAGACGCGACCGTTCCGGCGGCGCCGCTCGATCTGCTGCAGCAGCACTATGCGCCGCGCGCTCGCCTGGCGGCGCTCAAGCGCGCCTATATTCCGGCTGCGGCGCTGCTCGCGGCGTGGCTCTTCGCCACGCTCGCCCTGGACGCGATCGAGTGGGCGCGATTGTCGCGGGCGGCGAGCGCGGCCGAGGAGGAAATGCGCGCGCTCCTTCTGAAGAGTTTTCCGGAAACCCGCGCGGTCCTCGACCCCGCCGAGCAGATGCGGCGCGGGCTGGAGGACCTCGGCGCGGGCAGCGGCATCGCCGCGCCCGGGGACATGCTTTTTCTCCTGGCGCGCGCAGTGCCGGCGATCGAGCGCGAATCGCGCGTGCGCGCGCAGGGCATCGAATATTCCGGGCGGTCGCTGATCATCCGGGTCGCCGCCTCGGAGGCCGACGCCGAGTCCCTCGCGCGCACGCTGCGCGCGCGATCGCTCGACGTCGAAGTCCAGCGCGTCGGCAGCGAAGCGCGGCTGCGCGTGCGTGCGTCCGGGCCAGGCAAATCGTGAATTTCGCCTGGACCGAACCCGCTCGCGCCCGCTGGAACGCGCTCGGCGCGCGCGAGCGGCGGGTGGCCTCCGCGCTCGCCGTATCCTTTAGCGCGGCGCTTTTCTATCTGCTCGCCTGGAGTCCGGTCGAAAGCGGTCTCGCCAAGTCCCGCGCGCGCCTCGCCTCGGTCCAGGCGCAGCTCGCCCGGGTGCAGGAGCAGGCCGCTCGCGTGGCGAGCGTGCGTGCCGCGCCGCGCGTCACGCTGCCCGCCAACCCCGCCGCGGCGGTCGGACAGGCGGCCGAGCGGCAGGGCCTGCGCGAGCGGCTCAAGCGCGTCGATGCGGAGGGCGCGAACGCGGTGCGCGTGCAGATCGAAGACGCCCCGTTCGCGGCGCTGATGGCGTGGCTGGTCGAGCTGCAGCAGCAGACCGGCCTGCGCGCGGAAAGCGCGACGCTCGAAAGGGGCGCCAATCCCGGCACCGTGAACGGGCGGCTGCTGTTGCGGGCGCAGGGCGCGTGACCGGGGCTCTTCGCCGCCCCGGCGTCCGGCTGGCCGTTCTGGGCACAGCCGCGTATTTGGTTTTTCTCCTGGTGAATGCGCCTGCCGCGTGGTTCGGATTCGCGCTCGAGCGCTCGAGCCGCGGAGCACTCGCGCTCGGCGATCCCGCAGGCACTCTGTGGAAGGGCAGCGGCCTGCTCGCGCTGCGCTCAGGCGGCGCCTTACGCAGCATTGCCGACCTCGAGTGGAGCTGCAATCCGCTCTCGATATTGACAGGACGCTTGGGCGTCGCGCTGTCCGGGGTCGCGCCCGAGACCCGGCTGCGCGCGAGCGTGAGCCTGGGCGCGGGGAGCGTTCGCTTCCAGAACGTCGAGGCCAACGCGTCGGCGAGCCTGCTCGAACCCGCCATTCCCGCGGCCGCCTTCGCGAAGCCCGACGGACGCTTGCGCGTGCTCGCCGACTCCTTCGAAGTCGGCGGAGCCGGCGTAGCCGGCGCCGCGACCGTCGAATGGCTCGAGGCCGGAATGAGCGGGCTGCAGCGGCTCGGCGATTACCGGCTGCAGATCACGGGCAACGGCGAGCGCGCCGAGCTGAAACTCGCGACGCTGCGCGGGGATTTGCGCCTCACGGGAGCAGGCGAGTGGCGCGCGGCGCAGCCGCGAATCGTGCAGCTGCGCGGAACCGTGGAGGCTTCGGCCGGGCGCAAGGATCTCGAGCCCCTGCTACAGGCGCTGGGCATCACGGGATCGGGAATCCCGCAGCCTTTCGCGTGGACGGTGCCGATCTAGAAGGAAGGTGAAAATGCGCGGCGCTTTGCTTTCTGCGAGCGCGTTCGCGGTTACTTTGTTCGTGTCGGCGTGCGTACCGGCGGATACAGCAG
>VBDE01000348.1 GCA_005883665.1 Betaproteobacteria bacterium | reverse complement strand
CGGGCCGGCCAAGATCGCCATCGTGGGCTCGTCCTTGTTCGGATCGATCTCCGGCAACATCGTCTCGAACGTCATGACGGTGGGCACGGTGACGATTCCGCTGATGAAGCGCGCGGGGTTCCGGCCCCATCTCGCCGCCGCGATCGAAGCCTGCGCCTCGACTGGGGGCCAGATCACGCCTCCCGTCATGGGGATCGCGGCCTTCATCATGGCCGAGTTTCTCCAGGTGCCTTTCTACGAAGTCGCCTTGGCTGCGGTCATACCCGCGCTCCTTTTTTATGTCGCGCTCTTCATCCAGGTGGACCTGGAGGCAGCGCGCAGCAAGATCCTGCCGATGCCCAAGGAGGAGATCCCGCGGCTCGGCCGGGTTCTCAGGGAGGGGTGGTATTTCCTGCTGCCGCTCGTGGCGCTGGTCTACGCCCTATTCGGACTGAACTACGAACCGGAGATGGCTGGGCTGGTGGCGACCGCGATCGTGCTCGTTCTCGGGGTTGTCTTTCCGTTCCAGGGCAAGCGCATCGGCTTTCGCGATCTCTACGCGATGCTGCGCGACGCGGGAACCTCGGTGCTCGATCTCTTCATGCTCGGCGCCGCGGCCGGGATCATGATCGGCGCGCTCAACTACTCGGGAGTGGGATTCACGCTGACGCTCGTGCTGATTCTTCTCGCGGGCGGAAGTCTCGTCGCGCTGCTCGTGCTCTCCGCGATCGCCAACAT
Organism: Betaproteobacteria bacterium; assembly: GCA_005883665.1. Lineage (GTDB taxonomy): Bacteria > Pseudomonadota > Gammaproteobacteria > Burkholderiales > SG8-39 > VBDM01. Next base: position 2,075 of record VBDE01000348.1, on the reverse strand, counting down.
CATCCTGGGACTGGGGCTGCCGACCGTGGGCGTCTACATCGTGCTCGCGACGCTGGTGGCTCCGGCGCTCGTCAAGATGGGGATAGCTCCGATGGCCGCGCACATGTTCATCATGTACTACGGATGCCTGTCGATGATCTCGCCGCCGGTGGCGATCGCCGCCTTCGTCGCGGCGAACCTCGCGGGCGCGGATCCCAACCGCACCGGCTGGGTGGCCATGGCCTTCGGCTGGACGCTGTTCGTGATTCCTTTCCTCTTCGTGTTCTCCGGGACGCTGCTGCTGAAAGGCGATCCGCTGTCGATCGCCGTCGATTTGTCGCTCGCGGTCGTGGGGGTCTGGTTCATTTCCGCCGCGATGATGGGCTACGCCGCGCGTCCTCTCGGGTTCGCAGCCCGCGTCTGCCACGGCGTCACGGGCCTGTGCCTATTCATGCCGGCGAATGCCTTCGGCGCCGGACGCTGGATCAACGCGGCGGGAGCCGGCCTGGCCGTCGCGATGTTCGTTCGGGAGAAGGCCGTGCGCCGGCGGGCTGTCGCGGCCGAGGGATGAGGCGAGTTAGTCAATCGTGCAAAAATCAGCGATGGTCAAGATCGTTCGTCTGGTGAAGCGACGCGCGGACCTGACGCTCGCCCAATTCAAGGACTACTGGCTCACCCGGCACGCCCTGCACGAGCGGCGCGCAATCGAAACGACGCCCCTGCAAAGAGTCGTGGCGAGCATCGCCACCGGCGAGGTCGCCCTGGGCGGGACGGTGCCGCCATTCGACGGCATGGTGGCGCTTTACTTCAGGAGCCTCGAGGACGCCCGCGCGACGTTTTCGGGACCCGCGACCGCGGCGATGCGCGAGGACGCGAAGAACTTCGTCGATCCAATGTCTTCGCCGCAGATCTTCGCCGATGAGTATCTCGTGTCCGAAAAGGAGGACGCCTCGGGGACGATCCGGAGATCGGGGCAGCTGAAAACCATCCGGACCATTAGTAGGCGCCGCGACTTGACTCACACGCAGTTCAGGGATTACTGGCTGAACCAGCACTCGAGCCTCGAACGCAAGGTGATCGAGACCACAAGCATGCAGCGCATCATCGCGAGCTTCGCGCTGCCCGAGAACTCGGTCGCTCCGGAATTCGACGGCCTTGCGGAGCTCTACTTCGCGAAGGTCGAGGACATCCGCGCGATGTTCACGGGACCCGTTCCCGCGATGATGCGCAAGGACGAGGAGAACTTCGTGCAGATGAACGCCCCCGCGGTGCGGCTGGTGGCGGAGGAATACGTGATCGGCGACAAGACCTGACAGGAACCGAAAATGATCCAGGAAAAAGACGTGCAGGTCCCGGTGCGGGACGGCGTGAAGATCGGCGTGCGCATCTACCGGCCTGAGGGGAGCGGGCCGTTTCCAGCGCTCTTCGCGGCTTCGCCCTACCGCTACGACAACAACGAGCTGCCCCCGCGGCCGATGTTCCTGTGGCGCGAGACCGGCCCGATCGAATGGTACGTCGAGCAGGGCTACGCCTACGTGCACGCCGACGTTCGCGGCACCGGCATCTCGGGCGGCGAGTTCGGTTTCCTCTCCAGCGCGGAGCAGCAGGATCTCTACGACGTCATCGAATGGATCGCGAAACAGAAATGGTCGAGCGGCAAGGTCGCGGGCATCGGGCAGTCGTATTACTGCATGTCGCAGTGGTTCATGGGCGTACAGAACCCGCCCCACCTGGTGTGCCTGGCCCCCTATGACGGGATGAACGACCCCTACCGGTACCTCGCGTTCCGCGGCGGGATCGAGAGCAACTTCCCCCTGTACTGGTTCAACGCGAGCGTACGCGTGCCGAACCTGTACCCGGCGAACGGCGACCACCCGCGCATCCTGGAGAAGGACTTCTACCTCGACGTGCAGCACCATCCGAATTACGACGAGTACTGGAAGGAGCGCGCCGCCGCCGAGAACCTGGAGAGAATCAAGGTGCCGGTTTTTTCCATCGGCGTGTGGGCCAAGATGGAGCTGCACCTGGCCGGGAACATCCTGGGCTACCACAAGGTGTCGGGGCCGAAGAAGCTCTTCATCACCGGCACGGCTACC
>VBDE01000347.1 GCA_005883665.1 Betaproteobacteria bacterium | reverse complement strand
CGAAAAGGCCATCGCATCGGGCAAGGCGACGCCCGCGCGCCCATGAGCGAGTTTGCGAATCTGCGCCAGAGGCTGTTCGGCAAGCCGCTCGACCCACTGGACACGAAGGCACGACGGCATATCGCGCTTGTCGCTTTTTTCGCCTGGGTGGGCCTGGGAGCGGACGGGATATCCTCCTCCTGCTATGGCCCCGAAGAGGCGTTTCGCGCGCTGGGCGAGCACACGGAGCTGGGCCTTTACCTCGCGCTCGCCACGGCGGCGACCGTGCTCATCATCGCGCTCGCCTACAACCAGGTCATCGAGCTGTTTCCCACGGGCGGGGGCGGCTACCGGGTCGCCACGCGGCTGATCGGCCCTTACGCGGGCCTCGCCTCGGGTGCCGCACTCATTCTCGATTACGTGCTCACGATTTCGATTTCGATAGCGAGCGGCGTCGACGCTCTGTTCTCGCTTTTCCCGCTCGGCTTCCAGCCGTACAAGCTTGCCGCCGAGGTCACGTTCATCGTGGCGCTCGTGCTGCTCAACCTGCGTGGGATGAAGGAAGCCATCACGGTGCTGCTACCGATCTTTCTCGGTTTCATTCTCACGCACGCGTTCCTGATCGTATACGGAGTGCTCTCCCATGCGACGGTGCTGCCGACTCTGGTGCCCGATGTTTGGCGCGGAACTTCGGAGCTTTCGGGCCAGCTCGGCTGGACGGGCGTCGCAGCGCTGCTCCTGCTCGCCTATTCGCAGGGGGGAGGCACCTACACTGGGATCGAAGCGGTGTCGAACAACGTCAACGTGCTCGCGGAACCGCGAGTGCACACCGGCAAGGTCACCATGCTCTACATGGCGCTGTCCCTCGCTTTTACCGCCGGCGGGATCATTTTGCTGTATCTGCTGTGGGGCGCGAGCCCGATGGAAGGACAGACACTCAACGCAGTCGCTTTCGGAGCGATCATAGACAGCTTCGGCTGGGACGCCCGCATGGGCGAGGCTGCGCTGCTGGTGGTGCTTGCGCTTGAAGCAGGGCTTCTCTTCGTCGCCGCCAACACCGGATTCCTGGGCGGTCCCGCCGTGCTCTCCAACATGGCCGCCGATTCCTGGGTGCCGCACCAGTTCCGCTATCTGTCGACGCGGCTCGTCACCCAAAACGGCATTCTGGTCATGGGGATCGGAGCGCTCGTCATCCTTCTGTGGACCGGCGGCAGCGTTTCCACGCTCGTCGTCCTCTACAGCTTGAGCGTTTTCCTGACGTTCGCCGTGTCGCTCTTCGGCCTATGCCTGTACTGGGCCCGGCTGCGCGCTGGGCGAAACTGGCTCGGGAGGCTGGCGCTGTCGGCTGCGGGGTTCCTCGTGTGCGCGGGCATTCTGCTCATGCTGCTCGTCGAGAAGTTCCTTGACGGTGGATGGCTGACGGTCGTCATCGTCGCGGCGATCATCGCCGTATGCGTGACCATCCGCAACCACTACGACTGGGCCAAGGCGCAGCTGAGGAAAATCGACGCCGATTTTTCGGGCATTCCCTTTGGCAGCGTCGCCAATCCGCCCAAGCCGGACCCCAACCAGCCCACCGCAGCGTTTCTGGTAGGCTCCTCGCGCGGCGGTGGGCTGCACGCGCTGCTCTGGGTACAGCGGATGTTCCCGGACCATTTCAAGAACTTTATCTTCGTCAACGCGCGCACGGTGGACGCGCAGAGTTTTGGTGGGCGCGAAGACCTCGAAGCGATGAAGGTGGAGGCGAACGCCTCGCTTTCCTACTTCGTCAACTTCTGCAACAGCAAGGGATGGGCAGCAAAGTCATACCTATCGTTCGGCACCGATCCCATCGATGAATTCACGCGGCTCGCTGAACGCGTTCTGGGCGAGTTCCCCAACGCCATTTTCTTCACCAGCAAGCTCATCTTCGACGAAGACAACTGGTTGACGCAGATACTGCACAACCAGGCCGCGATGGCACTGCAACGCCGCTTCCATCTACGCGGCATGCAAATGGTCATCCTGCCGATGAAATTGAGTGTTTAGCCTATTTCAAACCCTATTATTTTGCGGCGCTGACCAGGCCGTTGCGGATCGCGTACTTCACCAGACCGGCGATATCGCGAATCTGCAACCGATCCATCAGCTGGGCGCGATGGGTCTCCACGGTCTTCACGGAAAGCTCGAGGCGATAGGCGATTTCCTTGGTGCTGTGACCCCCGGCGATGAGCTGCAGGACTTGGCGCTGCCGCGGCGTTAGGTTGTCAGACTTGGGCTGCTCGCCCCCGACTCGCTGCACGTAGCCTTCCACCATCTGCTTCGATATGCGCGGGCTGAGATAGGTTTCGCCTTGCATCACGGCTTGCAGCGCGAGCTCCAGCTCAGCGGTCGCGGAATCCTTGAGCATGTAGCCTGAGGCTCCCGCGCGCAGCGCCTGCAACACGTATTCCTCGTTGGCGTGCATGGAAAGCATCACCACGCGCACCTGTGGAAGCTCCTGCTTGAGCAGAGCGCTGGCCTCGAGTCCCCCGAGGCCAGGCATGGAAATGTCAAGCAGCACGACGTCCGGGCGATGCTTGCGCGCAAGCGCCAGAACTTCGCTGCCGCTGCCTGCTTCGGCCACGACCGTAACCCCTTCCAGACCTTCGAGGAGCGCGCGTATTCCGGCGCGCACCAACGCGTGATCATCCGCGAGAAGTACGCGCACCGGAGTCATAGTTGCTCCGCGCCGGCTCGGACCAGA
>VBDE01000198.1 GCA_005883665.1 Betaproteobacteria bacterium | reverse complement strand
ATCAGTGGTACGGGATCCCGCGCACGACCAACGAAAGCATGTTCACCAGCTCGCCGGGCTTCGATCCGTCAGTCGTTGAAATTCCGCACGTGATGGAAGGGTGCAGCGGCGAGCCCGCGCGCAACGTGGAAGTCTACGATCTCGAAATGCGCCGGCGCATCGACGCCGAGCTTGTTGCGCGCAGCAACGATTTCATGCGCCGGCAAAGCAAAAGGAAAAAGCCGTTTTTTCTGTACGTCCCGCTCACGCAGCTTCACTATCCGACGATCCCGCACCGGGACTTCATCGGCAAGACCGGCTGGGGCGAATTTGCCGATTCGATGGCCGAAATGGACCACCGTGTCGGACAGATCCTCGACGAGATCGACGCATTGCAGCTTCGCGAGGACACCGTTGTCTTCTTCGGCAGCGACAACGGCCCCGAATTCCGCCGGCCGTGGCGCGGCACCGCGGGCCCATGGGTCGGCACCTACCATACGGCGATGGAAGGTTCGCTGCGCGTGCCGTTCATGCTGCGCTGGCCGGGACGCGTGCCGGCGGGCGTCGTGACCGACGAGATCGTCCACGTCACCGACCTCTACCCGACGCTCGCACGCGTGGTCGGCGCGCGCGCGCCGACCGATCGGCCGATTGACGGCGTGGATCAGCTCGATTTCTTCCTAGGTCGCCAGTCAAAGTCGAATCGCGAAGGATTCGTCTACTACATCAAGAACGAGATGCGCGCCGTAAAATGGCGTCAGTGGAAAATGCACCTCGTTTGGGAGACGGAGCCCAACGTGGGCCCGATTCGCCTCGAGACCCCGTGGATCTTCAATCTGATCCAGGATCCCAAGGAGGAGAGCGATATCGGCTATCAAAATGCGAACTGGGTGCGCGGCCCGATGCTTCGTCTGATTCGTAATTTTCAGGAAAGTCTGAAACAACATCCGCCGATCCCGCCTGGAGCACCGGACGATTTCGTCCCCTACTAATCGACCTTTGCACCCGAGAGCTTCACGACCTTCGCCCATTTGTCGATCTCGCTGCTGATGAGCGCGTCGAACTCCTCGGGCATCGAGCCGACCGGTTCCATGCCCTGCTGCTTCATACGGTCGGTGAGGTTGGAGGATTTGACGGCGCGGGCGATGTCGACGCTGATCTTGCGCACCAAGTCCCGCGGCGTGGCCGCAGGCGCCACGATCCCGACGATGCTGAGCGCGCTCACTCCCGGCACCGCCTCGGCGACGACCGGGTATTGCGGCGACTCGCGCGCGCGCTGGGGGGAAAGCAGAGCAAGCACCTTGATCTTGCCGGATTTGATCAGGGGCTGCACCGCGTACAGCACGTCCATCAGGATCGGCACGTGTCCGGCGACCACGTCCTGCTGCGCGGGCGCGCCGCCCTTGTAGGGCACGTGCACCAGGTCGATGCCCGAGTTCGTCTTGAGCAGCTCGACCGAGAGGTGCATCGCGGTGCCGCTCCCCGGCGTCGCGTAGGCGAGCTTGCCGGGTTCCTTCTTCGCGAGCGCGATGAGCTCGGGGATGCTGCTCGCGGGAAGCGAGGGATGCGCCGCCATGACCAGGTGCTGCACCGAGACCTGCGTCACGCCGGTGAGGTCCTTCAGCGTGTTGTAGGGAAGGTCGGCGCGCAGGCTCGGGTTGATGACGTAGGCGGTGACCACCATGCCGAGGGTGTGGCCGTCGGGCGCGGCCTTGGCGACGTAGTCGGTCCCGACGACCGTTCCCGCGCCGGGCCGGTTCTCCACCAGCACCGGCTGGCCCCAGACGTCCTGCATTTTCCCGGCGACCAGGCGCCCGATGATGTCGGTCGCGCCGCCCGGCGGAAACGGGACCATCAGGCGAACCGCACGCGTCGGATAGTCTTGCGCCGCGGACACAAGCGGCGCGAGCGCCGCAGCGAACGCGAAGCATCGCAGAATTGCCTTCATGTCCTTCAGCGGCTCTGCGCTGCTTCGCCGTCGCTCACCTTGAGGTCGGGCACGCCGCCTGTCGCGACCGTATCGTCGCTGTAGAGCTTCTTGAAGTCGAAGGTCGCGCGCCGGCCTTCCTGCTTCGGGATCCCGTTCTCCGCGAACAGCTTGAACTCGGGCGGCACGTCGCGAAAATCCTCGGCGTCGAACCACAGCCGCACCAGGCGCCGCTGGCGCTCGGGCTCGGGGAAATTCGTGAAGCGCGTGCGCGCGTGCATCACGGTGTAGTTGTTGATGACGATCATGTCGCCGCGCTCGAGGAAGAACGCCAGGCGATTCTCGGGTGCCGCTGCGATCTCATCGAACAGATTCAGAGCCTCGAGGTCGCGCTCATCGAGCGGCACGCCGCGCTCGCGCTGGCCCGCTGCGATTCCCGAGCGCTGGTAGCGGCAGGAGAGTTGCCCGTTGCGGTTGGCGAACACCGGCGTGCGATAGGGCGTCGCCGGCTCCTCGCCCGGTCCTTCTTCGCCGAGGCGGTGGTAGTGATAGCCGCGGTAGAGCGGATCGAGCAGCTGCGGGACGCGGCTCCGTATCTCATCGTGCACGGTCACGCCGCTCACGATGATCGAGGCGCCGCCCGAGGCGGACTTGTGCCAGCAGGCGAGCGAGATCATCGCGGTGATGTCCGAGTGCGGCCGCAGCTCGAGGTTGCTGCGGTACATGCGCGGGGTCGCGTCCTCGGCGGTGGCGTCGACCACCGAGGTGACGAGCTCGCCTTGGGCGTTCTGCGAGAGCGCGCGGCCGAAATGCGTCCCCACGCCCCAGGCGCAGGCGGTGAACTGCTCGAGCGACAGGCCATCGAGGGGCAGGCCGCGCAACACGACGAAACCCTTGCCCGAGCGCACCGCGGCGTAGCCGTGCTCGAGCTTCTTCCGCAGTCCGTCGAAGCGAAAATCGCTCTTCGTCAGCGCGTGGACGGGCGACAGGCGGCCGCTCCGCTCGAGGGCTTCGACCGCCGCAAGCATCTCACCGCGGTCGTCGCCCGTCAGCTCGACCAGGTAGTCGGCGGGGCTCTCGAAGCTCGAAGCCTTCCAGGCGAACGAGGCGGAGTCGTGCTCGTATCTCATGACGATCATTGTAGCGCGGCCACCTGCCGCAAGGCGCGGCCGGGAGGTAGAATCCCGGCCCGTGAGCGCCAAGACTCGTCCGGAAGTCCTCATCATCGGCGGCGGCATCGGCGGCATCGCGGCAGCGCTTGCGCTCGCGCGCCGCGGCATGCGCTCGCGCGTGCTCGAAAAGGCGCCCGAGTTCGGCGAGATCGGCTACGGCATCCAGCAGGGCCCGAACGCCTACCGCATGCTCGACTGGCTGGGCGTCATGAAGGATCTGGAACCGCAGGCGGTGTTCACCAAGAACCTGATCCTCATCGACGCCCTCACCGACCGCGAGCTCACGCGCATCTCCTGCGGCGAGCCGTTTCGCAAGCGTTTCCGCGCCCCCTATACCGTCGTGCACCGCCGCGACCTGCACGGCGCGCTGCTGGAGGCTTGCCGCAAGCGCGAGGAGATCGCGCTGCACACCGCCAAGGAATTCGCCGGCTTCACCGACCGAGGGAAGAGCGTTGTCGCGAATTTCTCGGACGGCTCGGAATTCGAAGGGCGGGCGATCATCGGCGCGGACGGGCTGCGCTCGCGCGTGCGCGAGATCCTCATCGGCGACGGAGCGCCGCGTCCGGCGGGACACGTGACCTATCGCGGCGTGGTGCCGTTCGACCAAGTCAGGGACCAGTCGCACTTCGACGACATGGTGATCTGGATCGGGCCGAACCTGCACTTCGTCCAGTACCGCCTGCGCGGCGGCACCGTCATGAACAACGTCGCCACCGTCGCGAGCCGCAGGTTCGAGAACGGCGAGCGGCAAGACTACGGCGGCCCGGAGGAGCTGGCCGAGGTCTTTTCGCGCACCACCCCGCACGTGCAGGAGATGCTCGGCTACGTCGGCAAGGACAAGAACTGGGTGCTGCACGACCGCGAGCCGCAGCCCGGCTGGACGCGCGGCAAGGTCGCGCTGCTAGGCGATGCCGCGCACCCCACCCTGCAGTACCTCGCCCAGGGCGCCTGCATGGCGATCGAGGACGCGGTGGTGCTCTCGGGCAAGCTCGAAAGGGCGGGGAGCGACGTCGATGCCGCGCTTCGGGCCTACGAGCAGGAACGCTATCTGCGCACCGCGCGCGTCACGATCACTTCGCGGATCTTCGGCGACATCATCCACGCGAACGGCGGCGCGCGCGACCTGCGCAATCATCTGCTTGCGCAGAGGACGCCCGAAACCTTCTGGGAGGTGGACTGGCTCTACCGGGGGATCGAGGTTTGATCGCGGCTCCCTGCTATTCCTTTTTCTTGTCCTTGTTGCGCCACACCATCCAAGCGAAACCGACGCAGAAGCCCACGAACAGCACCAGGAAAATGGCCGTGGCGAGCGTGTTGGGCTCGACCGCGGGTTCCGGAGCCTGGGCGCGCGCGCATGCAAACAGGAAGGAAGCGATAGCCCCGGCAAGGAATCTATTCATGGCGGGCTTTCTCAGAGAGCGGCTACGGATAAATTGGCACGAAGCGGCTTGCAGGAAACTGACGCCCGTCTTTCAATTCGCTGTCAAGAGATGAGGAGGAGGCCGTGACGGACAACGCATTTCCGGAAAGCCCGCTCGAATTCGGCATTTTCGACTGGATCGAGTGGTCCGATGCCCCGCCGGGCGAGATCTTCGAGCACAAGCTGCAAATCGCCGAAGCCGCGGACAAGGCGGGCTTCTACGCCTGGCACATCGCGGAGCACCAGGGCACGCCGCTCTCGATCGACGGTTCGCCCGCGCTCGTGCTCTCCGCGGCGATCCAGCGCACGGCGAGGCTCCGGCTGGGTGCTCTCACGTTCTGCCTGCCCTGGTACAACCCCTTTCGCTTCTACAACGAGATCTGCATGCTCGATCAGATGAGCGGCGGGCGCCTGGAGCTCGGCGTGGGGCGTGGTGTCTCGCCGATCGAATCCTCATATTTTTTCATGAAGAACGTCGATGAGTCGCGCGAGCGCTACCGCGAGACGCTCGAGGTGTTTTTTGCCGCCTGCGGGAGCCGCGTCCTCAACCACGAGGGGAAATATTTCTCCTACCGTGACCTCGAGCTCTATGTCCAGCCGCACCAGCGGCCGTATCCCCCTTTGTGGTTCCCCAGCAGCGACAAGAACTCGATCGAGTTCACGGCTCGTCACGGCTACCACACCGTGCTCAACACGAGCGCCGCGGAAGCCGGCAAGCTCTACGCGCAATACCGGGAGGTCTGGGCGCGGCACAGAAACGATCCCGGGCGCCACAACGCGCACGTGCGCGCGCCGAAGCTCGGAAAATCCCAGCACGTTTTCATTGCCGACACCGACGCGGAGGCGGCGAGGACGGGCGGCGCCGCGTACAAGGTCTGGAGCGATCACCTGACCTATCTCACTCGCAAGCACGGCAGGCCCGACCTGCTGAACGTCAGCCCCACGTCGGCGGCTGCGATCACGCGCCTGGTGGCCGGCGCGCCGGAGAGCGTCGCGCAGGAGCTCGCCGGGGTGGTGCGCGAATCGGGAATCAATTATCTGCTGCTGGTGTTTTCCTTCGGCGATCTGCGGCCGGAGCTGGCGATGCGCTCGATGGGCCTGTTCGTCGGGGAGGTGATGCCGGCTCTTCGCGCGGGCGCTGCCTGAAGCGAAGGCTGTATTTTCCCCCCCGGTCAAATATACTAGTCCACCTCGGACGCAAGGAGGCGCGCCATGGCGAAGGACCTGAAGAAAGTGCGAGTTTCGATGATGAACGCGATCCACGACCTACCGCTGCTCGTGGCCCGCGACGAGGGTTTTTTCCGTGATGAGGGACTCAACGTCGACATCGTGAAGACGCCGGGATCGGGGCAGCGCGATTCCGACCATCAGGCGCTGCGGGAGAACATATTCGCGCGCACCATGGAGGCGCTCTACGACCAGGGCCAGTGCGACCAGTTTCGCATGTGCGAATGGGGCGTCATGAAGCGCGCGGTGGAGGCTGGCAAGACGGGGCATCGTCCCGCGAAGATCGTGGCGCTGGGCTCGGCGATGTCCACTTTCGCGATCGTCACCGATCCCAAGGCGCGGATCTACGAGCCCGAGCAGCTCAAGAACAAGCCGATCGCCGTGAGCCCCTTCAACGGCTCGCATTTCACCACGCTGAAGCTGCTCGAGGGATTCCTTAAGCGCGAGCAGATCAAGTGGGTGTTCGCCGGCACCATGAAGGAGCGCCTGGACGCGCTCGCCAGGGGCGAAGTGGCCGCGGCGAGCTTGATGGAGCCCTGGATCAGCGTCGCCGAGAAACGCGGCATGCGCGTGCTGATGGAGTCGCATTCGACGCGCAGCGAAGCGGCGGGCGACGAGCTCGACGGCCCGACGCTCGCCGCGATGTTCAGGGCCGAGGCGCGCGCGGCCGAGGCGATCGACAAGGCCCCCTGGCGCCACGCCCGTTACTTGATCGAGGAGGCGGGCGGGCTGCTCGATAAAAAGGATCTCAAAGTGTCCCGCCTTCTGAACGCGCCGCCCGAGCCCTATACCCGCGAGCGCTTCGATCACACCTACCAGTGGACCCTGAGTTGGGGCCTGGTCGAGCCCGGAGCGACTTTCGAAGGCACCGTGGACAACCGGGCCTGGCAATAGCCCCGTCGCGCCTCGAGGAGGAGGGATCATGAAAAAAATACTCGTGTTGACCGCGGCGTTGGGATTTGCGTTGGGCGCTGCGCCCGCGTTTGCGCAGACCATCAAGATCGGATTCATCACCAGCTACTCGGGACTGAACGGCAATCTAGGGCCGTACATGGAGCGCGGGATGCGTCTCTACCTGAAGGAGCACCAGAAGGAGCTGCCGCCCGGAGTCAACATCGAGTTCCTCATCCGGGACGACACCGGCCCCAACCCCGACAAAGCCAAGCAGCTCGCGCAGGAGCTGATCGTGCGCGACAAGGTCAACCTGCTCGCGGGGGTGATCTTCACGCCCAACGCGATGGCCATGGCACCGCTCGCGACCGAAGCGAAGGTGCCTTTCGTGATCATGAACGCCGGCACCGCCGTGATCACGACGCGCTCGCCCTACATCGCGCGCCTGTCGTTCACCCTGTGGCAGTCCTGCTATCCCCTCGGACAATGGGCGGCGAAGCGGTTCAAGCGAGCGTATACGATGGTGAGCGACTTCGGCCCCGGGCACGATTGCGAGGACGCGTTCGTCAGGGCATCGAAGGAAGCCGGAGGCGAGGTCGCCGGCACAGTGCGCGTTCCGCTCGTGAATCCCGATTTCGTTCCCTACATGCAGCGTGTGAAGGACGCCAAGCCCGATGCGCTCATGGTGTTCATCCCGGCGGGAAAGACCGCGACCGCCGTGCTCAAGTCCTTCGGCGATCTGGGCCTCGCCAAGTCCGGGGTCAAGCTGATCGGCCCGGGCGATGTCACCACCGACGAGGAGCTGGAAAACATGGGCGAGGCGGCGCTGGGCGTGCTCACCGTGCACCACTATTCCGCGGCCGCTACGCGTCCGGCGAACCAGGCTTTCGTCGCCGCATGGAAGCGCGACTACGGCGCGAACGAGACGCCCAACTTCGTCGCCGTCGGCGGCTACGACGGCATGGCGGCCATCATGCACGCGATCAAGGAGCAGAAAGGCAAGCTCGACCCGGACCGGACCATGGAGCTCCTGAAGAATTTCAAGGACCCGAACAGCCCGCGCGGACCGATCTCGGTCGACCCGGCCACCCGCGACATCGTGCAGAACGAGTATCTGCGCGAAGTGCGCAGGGTCGGCGGCAAGCTCGCCAACGTCGAGATCGAAACGGTGGGCACCGCGGTGAAGGATCCGTGGAAGGAGTTGAACAAGAAGTAATGCCGGACGCTGCGCGCCGGATTACTTCGGCGCGATGGAGCTGACGCAAGCGCAGCTCATCGCGCCGTGGGCTGAAGTAAGGATCGAGCGCGATGCACTTCGGTGCATCGCGCTTTTTTCTTGTACCGCAATGGTGCGTATACTCGAGCCCCGTGAACCGGGCTCATTGAGCTAACGCACTGTTTCGGATTGGCAATCCTCCCTCAGGTCGCAATTGGCATGACGTTTGCTGCATTGCGATACATGAGCACGAAACTCAACTGGGTATTCGCGTTTGCCTTCGGGCTTCTGGCGTCGCTTGCTCTGCCATCAGGCGCCGCCGAGGCGATCGTGAGCGCCGTCGCGTGGGTCGGAGATCTGCGGATAGCGGAATTCGCCGTCGCCGCCAACGCGCTGACGATCGTGCCGTAAAGCGCGCGCCGGGCGCCTGACTCGAGCCCGCGCGCGCGTTTTTTGCGGTAGCCCGCCGCTAGGGGGCGCGTTACATCCTCAGCAAGCGCTTCGTGTTGCCGGAGAGGATCTTGGTGCGGTCCTCGAGGGAGAGGGGCAGGTCCGCCATCCATTTTGTTCCCGGCGGGTTCGGAACGAACGGGTAGTCCACCGAGAAGAGGATCCGATCCACGCCCATCTCCATGATGCAGCACATCAGCGCGGGGGTGGAGAAGTTGCCGCTCGTGGTGATCCAGAAATGCTCGCAGAAGGTGTCGCGGAAGGTGCTGGGTTTGTCGGCCCCGCGCGAGAGCGCCATGTTGATGCGCCACGCGGAGAAGGGCAGCGACTCGCCCAGATGCCCGAGGATGACCTTCAAGCCCGGATACCTGTCGAAGGCGCCCGATAGAATCATGCGAATGCCGTGCGTGGCGGTCTCCACGGTGTAGCCCCAAGCCGCGGTGAGGAGCTGCGGAAACCTGTCCAGGTAATCCTTGTAATAGGCATCGGCGACCGCCTGCACCGGCGACGACGGATGGATATAGAGCGGCACGTCGAGCGCCTGTGCGCGCTCGAATATCGGCCAGAAACGATTGTCGTCGAAGAACACCCCGTTGGTGGGTCCGTGCACCATCGCGCCTTTGAAACCGAGCTTGATTACCGCGCGCTCGAGCTCGTCCGCCGCGGCTTTCGGGTCGGCGGTGGGAAGCGCGGCGAATCCCGCGAAGCGCCCGGGGTGCGCGCGCACCGCCTCGTGCAAGCGGTCGTTCGCGCGCTTGGCGAACGGGACCGCGGTCGCTACGTCGAGACGCTGCGTCGAAGGCGCGCCGTGCGAGATCACCTGCACGTCGATTCCCGCTTCGTCCATTTCCTTGATGCGCAGCGCACCGAGGTCGTCCAGCCGCCGGCGCAGCTCGGGTTCGCGCGCCTCGCCGCTCCCGAAGGTTTTCGCAACTTCGGCGTCCCAGTAGTGCTCTTCGAGTGCGATGACGAAGGGTCTACCCTTGTTTCCCATGCCGTGATGTGCTCCGTTTGTCGTATGTAATTACCGCTCGATCTCTGTCGCTCACCTCGGCGACGCGCCAGCCCGGCCTTCCGGCTTGAACTCGAGGATGAAATTCCACAGCGCCATGTCGCCGACGTTGGTGACGCTATGGATGATCGGTTCGCGGAAGTTCACCACGCTGGGCGGCTCCTGAGGCGCGTCCTTGCCGTCGATGATCTGCCGAAGCAACGGCCCCTGGTTGACGCGGATCTCGACTCGCTGGCCGTGGCTGTGGCGCTCGCGCGTGTCCCCCGGCGCGAGCCGCTCCTCGTAGATGAAGAAACGCTCGCCCTCGTACACGATCGTGTTCTTCGCCGGCGGGATGATCTCGGCGGGCGACTTGGCCGGCGGGTGGTTGGGCTTGATCGCCACTTCGAAGAAGGCGCCTCCCTTCGGGGGACGGTAGGATTCGCCCGCCCTGAACACCGCGACCTCGCCGCGCCGCATCGCGCGCAGCACCTTGCCGAACCGCAGCTCGATGTCGCCCATCGCCACGATCACGCGCTCCGCGCATCCCGGGGTCGAGCCCTGTGCGCACGGCGCGTCATCGCGGCTCACCAGCACGTAGTCGTTCTCGAGTGCGGCTGCAGCCCACAGCGGACCGGCGTTGAAGAGCGCCGCGAGCAGCGCCACGGCGGGCCAGCGTTTTGAAACTGGAATCATCGGGTGCTCCAGGTCGTCATGTGCGCCTAAGATAACATCTGCAGGCACACGTCGGTTTTCCAAAATGAATCAGTTCTGCCGCTCGATGTTCTTCAGCTCGACGACGCGCTTCCAGCGCGCGATCTCGCGCTCGACGAGCGCGCGCATCTCCTCGGGGCTGGAGGGCGTGGGCACGCCGCTCAGGTCGGCGAGGCGCTGCCGCACCTCGGGCGACTCGAGGAAGGCGCGGATCTCGCGATTGAGCCTGTCGACGATGACGCGCGGCGTGGCCGAGGGCACTGCGAGGCCGAGCCAGGAGCTCATTTCCACCCCGGGGAGCGTCTCGGAGATCGTCTGCAGCTCAGGCAGGGCCGGATGCCGCGCGGGCGAGGACAGCGCGAGCGCGCGCAGCTTTCCCGAGCGGATGTGTCCGAAGGAGGCCGTGCCCGTTTCGATGGTCGCATCGACGCGGCCTGCGAGCACGTCCACCAGGGCGTTCGCGCTGCCCTTGTAAGGCACGCCGAGGATCGCGGTCCCCGCCTCGATGTTGATCCACTCGCCGAGCAGGTGCACCAGGGTTCCCGGGGTCATCGAATACGTCAGTTTTCCCGGCGCGTCTCTCGCGCGCGCGATCAGGTCCGGGAACGACCGGATCTCCGAATTCGGCGCGACCGAGATCACCAGCGGATAGGCGACCACCGTTCCCACCATGCCGAAGTCGCGCACCGGATCGTAGGGAAGCGCCCGGTTGAGGGCCGCGGTGGCCGGATGCGCCCCGGAGAGCAATACCAGGGTGTGGCCGTCCGGCGGAGATTTCGCGAGCGCGTCGTTCGCGAGGAGGCCTGCGCCGCCGGGCTTTTGCTCGACGATGACGGGCTGGCCGAAGCGCTCGGCGAG
>VBDE01000354.1 GCA_005883665.1 Betaproteobacteria bacterium | reverse complement strand
ATGAGCCCCGACGGCACCAACCTCCGGCGCCTCACGGTTTCCCAAGCTATCGATACGGAACCATTTTTCACCCCGGATGGTCAATCCATCTATTTCACCTCTGACAGAGGGGGCAGCCCGCAGATTTACCGGATGCCGGCGAGCGGGGGGGAGCCCGTGCGCATGACCTTCGAAGGCGATTACAATGTATCCCCGCGCGTCAGCCCGGACGGCAAGATCCTCGCGTATATTTCCCGGGTCAGCGGGCGGTTCCAGCTGATGGCCATGGACCTGGAGAGCAAGCAGGTCCAGACCCTGACGGACGGGCAACGCGACGAGTCTCCGAGCTTCGCGCCGAACGGGCGCATCATCCTGTATGCGACCGACGTGGACGACCGCGGAGTGCTCGCGGCGGTGTCGAGCGACGGGCGCTTCAGGCAGCGGCTGGGGATCCAGGCGGCGGACGTGCGCGAGCCGTCCTGGGGGCCGTTTTTGGGTAACTGACGGCCGCGACGGAGTGCCGTTCGCGGCCGCAACTTAGGGGAGCACGCGGGGAGAAGCCCTCCTCGTTTTTTCGATCACTCGAAAGGAGGTCGTCATGAAGAAGACGTTGTTTTCCGCTCTGACCCTGGCGCTGCTCTACGGGTGCGCCAGCACGCCCGTAGAACCCGAAAAGCCCGCGGCGCCCGACGTGCAGACGCCGGCTCCAGGGCCGGTGTCGCCGCCGCTCGCGGCGCGCCCGGTCCAGCCCGCCCCGCAAATCGATTTGTCGAAGCGCTCCGTTTTCTATGAGTACGACAAGTACGACATCAAGGACGAGTTCCGCCCGGTGCTCCAGGCTCACGGCAAGTATCTTGCCGAGAACCGCGGCAAGAAGATGCTCATCCAGGGCAACTGCGACGAGCGCGGCAGCCGCGAATACAACATCGCGCTCGGGCAACGCAGGGCCGAAGGGGTCAAGCGCATGCTCGTGCTGATGGGAGCGACCGAAGCGCAGGTCGAGCCGGTCAGCCTCGGCGAGGAAAAACCGCGGTGCACCGATCACAACGAGGCGTGCTGGTGGCAGAACCGCCGCAGCGACATGCGCTACAGCGGCGAATACTAGAGCGATGCGGCTGCGGATCACGCTTGCGCTATGGGCCGCGCTCCTCGCGGGCGCGGCCCACGCGGCCCTGTTCGACGACGACGAGGCGCGCAGGCAGATCTTCCAGCTGAAAAACCAGGTCGAGGCGCGCCAGAAGGCGATCGAGGAGCGTCTCTCGGCGATCGACGCGCGGCTCGGCCAGCTGGATTCGTCAGGGCAGAACCGCGTCGTCGATCTCGCCCAGCTGATCGAATCGCTCAAGCAGGACGTCGCGAAGCTGCGCGGGCTGATCGAGGTGCTCGGGAATCAGACCGAGACCCTCGAGCGCCGCCAGAAGGACCTCTATGTCGATTTGGACAACCGGCTGAGGAGGCTCGAGCAGACGCAATCGCAGCTGCAGGACAAGCTGAGCCAGGGCGAGCGCAGCGCCGCCGCCGAGAAACAAGCGTACGAGACGGCGCTCAACCAGTTCAAGCTCGGCAACTACCAGCTCGCCGTCACCAGCTTCCAGAATTTCATGACCAACTTCTCCAGCAGCGAGCTCGTGCCTTCGGCGCAGTACTGGATCGGCAACGCCTATTACGCAATGCGCGACTACAAGTCCGCCATCGCCGCCCAGCAGAAAGTGGTCAGGCTCTGGCCGGAGAATTCCAAGGCGCCCGATGCGCTGCTCAACATCGCGAGCTCCCAGTCGGAGCTGGGAGAGAGCCCCGCGGCCCGCGAGACGCTGCGCGCGCTCGTGAAGCGGTATCCCTCGAGCCCGGCGGCCGAGCAGGCCAAGCAGCGCCTCATACAGAAAAAATAACCGGCGGCGGCCAATCTCGGCGCTCCCCGCCGGAATTCCGGGGCCCTTCCGAATCGAGGTCTCTTGAACGAATCCAATCCGGCAGCGCTCGCCTCGTTGGTGGTGTGGGGGGCCCCATGGGAGCGGTGTCGGACGTGGTCAACATGGGCGACTGGAACCGCATGCGCATGAGGCTGCTCGCGATCGCCGTGGCGACCATGGGCGCAAGCGCCCTGCAGCTCGCGGGGCTCGTCGATCTGTCGAAGACGATCTACACCGTGCCCCGGTTCACCTGGCTTTCCTACATCCTGGGCGGCCTGCTCTTCGGAATCGGCATGACGCTCGGCTCGGGCTGCGGTTCGAGGACGCTGATCCGCATCGGCACGGGCAACCTCAAATCGCTCGTCGTCGCGATCGTGCTGGCGATCACCGCTTACATGACTGGGCGCGACGCTCGCCGGCGAGCAGGATCTCGCGTCCATCCTCGCCCGCTCGTTCGGGTTCGACAAGCGCGCAGTGCTTGCCGTGCTCGGGCTCGCGATCTCGCTGGGCCTGCTCGCGTTCGTCTTCAAGGCGCGCGAATTCCGCACGTTCGATCATGTCCTGGGCGGAGTCGTCGTCGGCCTTGTCGTCGTCGGGGGATGGTATCTGTCAGGGCACATCGGCCACCTCGCCGAGGATCCGGCCACGCTCGAGGAAAAATTCCTCGCCACCAACTCCGGCCGCATGGAGTCGCTCTCCTTCGTCGCGCCGCAGGCCTACTCCCTCGAGCTTCTCCTTCTGTGGAGCGACAAGAGCCGCGTGATGACCTTCGGGATCGCGACGGTGCTCGGGATGTTCGCGGGCTCGCTCGCCTGGTCGCTCGCGACCCGGTCGTTCCGGCTGGAGAGCTTTCGCGACGCCGAGGATCTGATCAATCACCTAGTCGGCGGCGCGCTGATGGGTTTCGGCGGCGTGCTCGCGCTGGGTTGCACCATCGGCCAGGGAGTATCGGGCCTTTCCACGCTCGCGCTCGGCTCGTTCCTCGCGTTTTTCGCCATCATCGCCGGCGCGGCGCTCACGATGAAAATCGAGTACTGGCGGCTGATGCGTCAAACGTAAGCGTTGATTCGTCGCATGAGCGCGCATTTTCATTGACGCTCGCTCGCGCGACATAATAGAATCGCGCTCCTTTCCGGGCCGTTAGCTCAGGTGGTAGAGCAGCGGACTTTTAATCCGTTGGTCGCAGGTTCGACTCCTGCACGGCCTACCAGACTTATTTCACTCGGCGTCTGACCGATAGCCCGCTCGGCACGCTCGGCGAAGCTTTATGTTATCGTCATGAAATTCGGTGGCCCCAGCGAACGTCTGTCGGGCTGCTGAGCGGAACGGGTCCTCGTGCCCTCGTGAGCTGGACAACTTGGAT
>VBDE01000353.1 GCA_005883665.1 Betaproteobacteria bacterium | reverse complement strand
GGGCTCGAGGCGGAGCGCGAGCAGGGCATCACCATCGATGTCGCCTACCGCTATTTCGCCACGCCCCGGCGCAAGTTCATCATCGCCGACACTCCCGGACACGAGCAGTACACCCGCAACATGGTCACCGGCGCCTCCACCGCCGACGCGGCTGTGATCCTGGTGGATGCGCGGAAGGGCGTGCTGCCGCAAACGCGGCGCCACACCTACATCGCTCACCTGCTCGGCGTGCGGCACATCGTAGTCGCCGTGAACAAGATGGATCTCGTCGGTTCCAACGAGGCGACATTCGAACGCATCCGCAGGGATTTTCACGCCTTCGCCTCGGCGCTCGGCATCGTCGATCTGCGCTGCATTCCGATCTCCGCTCTGCGCGGCGACCTCGTCGTTGAGCGCAGCGAAAGCATGAGTTGGTATCGAGGCCCCACGCTGCTTGCGGCGCTCGAGGAAATCGACGTGGCCGACGAGGCCGACGCGCTGCCACTCCGCTTTCCGGTGCAGCTCGTGGTGCGCCCCGGAGCGGGGACGGATTTCCGGGGTTACTCCGGCAGAGTCGAATCGGGAGCCGTGTTCCGTGGAGCCGAGGTGCTCGCCCTGCCCTCGGGCCGCCGCACGGTCGTGAAGGACATCGTTTGTCTCGAGAGCTCGCTGCCCGTCGCCGTCGCTGGCGACTCGGTGACGCTCACGCTCGCCGACGATATCGACATTTCGCGGGGCGACCTGCTTGCCGAGCCGACCCTCCCGCCCCGGGTGGCGAAGTCTATCGAGGCACGACTCTGCTGGCTGTCCGCCCAGCCCCTCGATGCGCGGGCCCTGCCAGCCGCCCGCTTTGTGCTCAAGCACACCACGCGCAGCGTGAGGGCAAAGCTCGTTTCGCTCAACTCGCGGGTCAATGTCGACACACTCGAGCGGCACGCGAAGCCCACGGGTCTGGCGATGAACGATATCGCGCACGTGGCCCTCGCGCTCGCCCAGCCGCTCTTCGTCGATTCCTACGAGTTGAACCGCGCCACCGGCTCCTTTATCCTGATCGACGAAGCGTCCAACCAGACCGTGGCCGCGGGGATGATCGATGGGTAAAGTCTATCTAGTCGGCGCCGGTCCCGGCGCACCGGACCTTCTCACTCTGCGCGCGGCGGAAATTCTCAAGCGCGCCGACATGGTGTTTCACGACGCTCTCGTGCACCCGCAGACGCTCGCGCTCGCCGCGCGTGCCCGAAAGATTCTCGTGGGCAAGCGCAGCGGCCGCCATTCGACCGCCCAGAGCTTCATAAACAAGCGGCTGGTGGACGCCGCCCGCAAGCACGGTGTCGTAGTGCGGCTGAAAGGGGGGGACCCCATGCTATTCGGCCGCGCGCAGGAAGAAATCGGCGCTCTGCGCAAGGCCGGAATCGATTTTGAAATCGTCCCGGGAGTGACCGCTGCGACAGCCGCAAGCGCCGAGCTCGGCGTATCGCTCACCCGCCGCGGCCTTGCCCGCCATGTCGCCTTCGTCACGCCCCGCGCAGGCAGGGGCGAGCGCGGGAACGATTGGGCGGCGAGCGTGCTCGCTGCCGACACCGCAGTCATCTACATGGGCGCGGGGCTCGCCGAGGGAATCAGCGCGGAATTGATAGCGCGCGGCAAGGCGAAGGCCACGCCGCTCGTCCTGGTGGAAAGCGCGACGCTTCCGGAGCGGCGCATCCTCCGCGGAACGCTGGCAGACCTACCCGCGCTGGCGCTTCAGGCCGGCGGGGGCCCCGCGGTGCTGCTCCTCGGCGAAGTGCTGAGGGACGCGATTGCGGATCGCGCCGCCGTCGCTATCCCGGAAATCCAGGCTTATCTCCGGCGGGCCTGAGGCGCCGGCGCCGAACCCGTTTCAGTTTGCGGGGTCAGATTCGAGGTATTCGTTTCCCGAGGTTCCAGTCATGAGCTCACGCCCGATCCCGGAGACCGTCTGGCGCTCGCCTTCCGGCGAAGTCCTGTCCTGCATCGAAAAACTGAAAGTGCTCCGGGAGAATCTGGAGGAGATCCAGCAAATCTGCCAGGATGCGCTCGAGGACGCGGTGCTCATGGGGTGCGACGAGAGCCAGTTCAGGCAAATCCTCGGCAGGCTGGTGCAGCAGATCGAAAATCCCTACCGCGACAAGCCGGAGTGATCGTCTTAGTCCCGCAGAGCTAGAAAAACCGCCCAGATCGAGAGCGCCACGAACGCGGCAAGTGTCCACTCCGGAATGCTGAACGAGAGCAGCGTCCAGTCGACCGCCCCGCACTCGCCCGACCCACGCAGTACGCGGCTCAATCCCTCGATGGGCCCGAACGCCGAGAGCAGATAATCGAGC
>VBDE01000352.1 GCA_005883665.1 Betaproteobacteria bacterium | reverse complement strand
GGCGCTGCGAGATGAACCCCCGCAGATTGAGGGACAGGTCCATCAGCAACTGCTGGCGCCGCTCCTCGGGGAAGAAGTTGATGACGCGATCCAGGGCCTGATTGGCGCTGTTCGCGTGCAGCGTCGCGAGGCACAGGTGACCGGTCTCGGCGAAGGCAACCGCGTGATCCATCGTCTCGCGGTCGCGGACTTCGCCGATCAGGATGACGTCGGGCGCCTGGCGCAGCGTATTCTTGAGCGCGGCTTGCCAGTTCACGGTGTCGACGCCGACTTCGCGCTGGGTGATGAGGCAGCCCTTGTGCGGGTGGGTGAACTCGATCGGGTCTTCGATGGTGATGATGTGGCCGTGCGAGTTCTCGTTGCGATAGCCGACCATCGCCGCGAGCGTGGTGGATTTGCCCGAACCCGTGGCTCCAACCATGATCACGAGGCCGCGCTTGGTCATGACCACGTCCTTCAGCACGTTCGGCAGGCCGAGGTCCTCGATCTTGGGTATGGCGGTGGTGATCACCCGCAGCACGATACCGACGTTCGCCTGCTGGACGAAGGCGTTGACGCGGAACCGCCCGATGCCTGCGGGATTGATCGCGAAGTTGCACTCCTTGCTCGATTCGAACTCGGCGGCCTGCCTGTCGTTCATGATCGAGCGGGCGAGATCCACGGTGTGCGCGGGGGTGAGCGGCTGGTTCGAGACGGGCGTCATCTTGCCGTCGATCTTGATCGCCGGGGGAAAGCCCACGGTGACGAAGAGATCCGAGGCCTTCCGCGCCACCATCAGCCGCAGCAGATCGTACATGAATTTGATTGCCTGTTCGCGTTCCATATTCGCCTTTCTGAAGCTTGAGCCCGGAAGTTACCCGGGAAGTTGTGGCTTCGGCCGGGCTCGCCTGGCGAGCCCTTGAGTTCGGCTAGCCTAAGCTAGCCTACTCTGCCATGTCCAGGCTGACTCACGTCAGCCTGGGAAATTATCCTTGTTCGCGGCCTTGCCGCGCGCCTCGGCCGAGGAGATGACGTTGCGCCTCACCAGTTCCTGCAGGTTCTGGTCGAGGGTCTGCATTCCGAATTGCTGCCCCGTCTGGATGGCGGAGTACATCTGCGCGATCTTGTTCTCGCGGATGAGGTTGCGGATCGCGGGCGTGCCGATCATGATCTCGTGCGCGGCGACCCGGCCTCCGCCGTCCTTGGTCTTGCACAGCGTCTGGGCGATGACCGCGCGAATCGACTCGGAGATCATCGCGCGGATCATCTCCTTCTCGGCCGCCGGAAACACGTCCACGATGCGGTCGATGGTCTTCGCCGCGGAGCTCGTATGCAGGGTGCCGAACACGAGGTGTCCGGTCTCGGCCCCGGTCAGCGCCAGGCGGATCGTCTCGAGATCGCGCATCTCGCCGACCAAGATGATGTCCGGATCCTCGCGCAGCGCGCTGCGCAGAGCGTTGGCGAACGACAGCGTGTGCGGTCCGACCTCGCGCTGGTTGATCAGGCATTTCTTCGACTCGTGAACGAACTCGATCGGGTCCTCGATGGTGAGGATGTGGCCCTGCTCGTTTTCGTTGATCTGGTTGACCATGGCGGCGAGCGTGGTGGACTTGCCCGAGCCCGTGGGACCGGTGACGAGGACGATGCCGCGCGGCTGATCGACGATCTCCGCGAAGATCTTTGGTGTCCTCAGCTCTTCGAGCGACAGGATCTTCGAGGGGATCGTGCGCATCACCGCCGCCGCCCCCCGGTTCTGCACGAAGGCATTGACGCGAAAGCGCGCGAGGCCGGGTATCGCGAAGGAGAAATCGCACTCGAGGTTCTCCTCGTAGTGCTTCCTCTGCCCGTCGTTCATGATGTCGTAGATCATCCCGTGCACGTCCTTGTGCTCCATCGCCGGCAGGTTGATGCGCCGGATGTCGCCGTGCACGCGGATCATGGGCGGCAGACCCGAGGACAGGTGCAGGTCGGAGGCCTTGTTCTTGACGACGAAGGC
>VBDE01000351.1 GCA_005883665.1 Betaproteobacteria bacterium | reverse complement strand
CCGAGGGCCGCTCGCGCCTGGCGCACGACGCAAAACCCCTGCTGCAGAAAATATCGGCGCCGGCGCTCCAGCTCCAGCTCCTGAAGATGCTGGCCGACGCGGCGGGCATGACGCAGGAGGAGACCGCGCGGATCACCGAAATCCGCGCGGCAAGCGGTTACGGCGCAAGGCCCGCTCCGGCTCGCGGGATGGACCGCGGAGCGCAGGCCCCGGAGCTGAGGCTGGTCCGTATCTTGCTCCAATGCCTGATTTCCAAGCCGGCGCTCGCGAAGGAACTTTCTCCGGAGCTGCTGGACCAAAGCTCGCCTGAAGCGCGCGCTCTGGTCGCTGTTGCCGAATTCTGTCGCGAAAAGCCGGAAACGGAAGGGAATATCGTGGTCGACCATTTCCAAGGAACTGAATTCCGCAGTCTCCTCGAGTCGAGCCAGGCCGCGCTTCTGGATACGAAGCTCGAGGCGGAGCACATGGAGGTGGATTTTCGGGGCGCTCTTGAGTGCCTACAGGACAAACAACGGCAGCAGCGGTTCGAGGCCCTGAGGGTGAAACCGGGGCGTACGCCGGAAGAAGAAGCGGAGATGCTTCGTTTACTCCGGGAACGCAAGCAAACCCCTGCAAGTGCTTCAAACAATGCTATAACTTCCGGTTCCCGAGCGATTTCGTGAGAGACGGCAAAATCATGGCGAAACAGAAAGTTAAGTCGAAAACGCGCGTTTTGGCCAGGCCCGGCGCCGCGGCCAGGCTCGCGCTCGCCCGGAAGAAACGCTTGCTGATGGCGAAGCTCAAGGCGCAGAGGGCGAAGGCCGCCGCGAGCTTGCGCGCCCAGAAGGAGCGCGAGAAGGCGCGCAAGGCCCGCGAAGCGGCGCGTGCCAGGGCGGCGAGGGAAGGGGAAAGAGAGAGGATCCGCAGGCTCAAGGCGAATGAAGCCGCCCGTGCCCGGGTCGCGCGCGAAAGGGAAAAGGAAAAAGCCCGCGGGGCGAAGGACGCGGCCCGCGCGAAAGCCGCAAGAGAGAAGGAGCGCGCCCGACTCAAGGCCGCCAGGGAGAAGGAACGCTCGCGCAAGGCGGCGGAGCTGCAGAAGGCGCGCGAGCGCGCCGCCAAGGAGAAGGTGCGCCTGAAGGCTGCGAAAGAAAAACAGCGGGAGCGCGAGCGCATCGCGCGCGAAAAAGCGAAGGCGCGGGAACTTGCCGCCCGCGAGAAGGCGAAAGCGAGAGAGCTCGCCGCGCTGGAAAAGGCGAAGGCGAAGGAGGCGGCGCTCCTTGCCAAGCAGAAGGAAAAGGAGCTCAAGGCGCAGCTCAAGCTCAAGGCACAGGAGCTCATGAAACTGCGCCGTGCCGGGCGCTCGCGCCGCAACGGCGACGCCGAGCGGGAGCTCTT
>VBDE01000320.1 GCA_005883665.1 Betaproteobacteria bacterium | reverse complement strand
TGCCCCTGCTCGGCGCTGGCCTCGCTGGAGTCTGCGTCACCCTCTCCCGCTCCAATCCGAGCATCTGGACCTTGATACCGCTCTATTCGGCCACGCTCTTCGCGGCGTGCATGGTCTGCCACGGCGAGCTCGCCCGCTCAAAACCTCATCCGCAGCATCTCACCGGTTTCTATCTGATGCTTGCGTTGGGCGGAGCGGCAGGCGGCGTGCTCGTCGGGCTGGTCGCGCCCAACGTGTTCGAGGACCTCTACGAGCTGCCGCTCGGCATGCTCGCGCTCTCGCTGCTCGTGATCGCCGCGCTGCTGCGCGATCGAGCTAGCCTGCTTCACGGACGCTGGGGAATCCCCGCCGGAATCATGCTCCTCGCGCTGACGGTCGCGCTCGCCGTCGCCTTGTTCAGGACGTATTCGGAAAGCTCCGCCGACACACGGGTCACGTCCCGCAACTTTTACGGCGTGCTCAACGTGCGCGATTCGGGCGAGGGGCCGGACGCCATGCGCGCGCTCTCCCACGGCACCATCATCCACGGCAAGCAGTTTCTCGAACCGGAGCGCCGCGACTGGCCCACGACCTACTACGGGCTGAGATCGGGCATCGGGCTCGCTCTCCTCGACGCGCGCGGGCACGGCGCCTTGCGGGTGGGCGTGGTGGGCCTGGGCGCGGGAACGCTCGCGGCCTACGGAAGGACGGGCGATACCTTCCGCTTCTACGACATCAATTCCGACGTGGTCGAGCTCGCTCGCTCGGAATTCACTTTTCTCAAGGACAGCCGGGCGAAAGTGGAGGTGGCGCTTGGCGATGCGCGCCTTTCCCTCGAGCGCGAGCTGCCTGAGAATTTCGACGTTCTCGCGCTCGACGCCTTCTCGAGCGACGCGATTCCCGTGCATCTGCTCACGGTGGAGGCTTTCAAAACCTACCTGCGCCATCTCAAGCCGGGCGGGGTCCTCGCCGTGCACATCTCCAACCGCTATCTCGACCTGGTTCCCGTGGTGCAGCAGGCGGCGCGCCATCTTTCGCTCGAGCTGCGCCAGGTCGAAAACGACGACGACGATGACGCGGGGGTGTACCGCTCCGACTGGATGCTCGTTTCCGCCTCGCCCGCAGCCTTCGAAGGAAAGGAGTTGAAGGAAGCCGCGGATCGGATCGACGCGGTGCCGAGCGTGAGGCTCTGGACCGACGACTACAGCGACCTGTACAGGATACTGAAGTAGCGGCCAAAACCCGGCCGCTTCGGCGAGCTACCTCGTGAGCGCCAGTGAATCCCGAAGCAGGATTTCACGCGCGCGAACCTCGATGCGCCCGCTCGCCTGCAGTTCCTTCATCACGCGGCTCACCATCTCGCGCGACGCCCCGATCATCTTCGCGATGTCCCGCTTGGTCAGCTTCTTGGTTACCACTTTCTGCCCGTCGATGGTCTCGGCCATTTCCAATAGAAGTCGCGCGACGCGTCCGTAAACGTCCATCAACGCCAGGCTTCCGATCTTCTTGTCCGCCTCGCGCAGGCGCTTCACGAGCCCGCGTATCACGTTCATGGTAAGGTCAAAATTCCCCTGCAAGCACTTGGTGAAATCCGCTCGGGTAATTGCTAGCAGTTCGCAGGGTTCGATCGTGGTCACAGTCGCCGATCGCGGCGCCTGAGCGATCAGTCCCATCTCGCCGAAGAATTCACCTTGGTTCAGAATCGCGAGAATTACCTCTTGCCCCTCCTTGTCGCTCATGACGACTTTTAGCCGCCCGGAAACCACGATGTACATCGCGTCGGTGGGATCGCCGGCAGCGATGATGGTCGAGTTCTTCGGATACGCTTTGCGTGACAGCACCTGCGTCAGCAGCTGGAGCTGAGCTTCGGGTAACATGGAGAACAGCGGCACATTTCGGAGCAGTACAGTCGAGATCACTTGGTGTGGACGCCGCTAGGAGTCAATCCAGCAATCTATTCCAACCACCAGAGCGAGGCAAGCCCTGTCCGGCACCCCGGCCGCTACAAAGCCCGCACCGGATGCTGAAGTAGCGTACGGTTTGCGGTA
Source organism: Betaproteobacteria bacterium (assembly GCA_005883665.1). Taxonomy (GTDB): domain Bacteria; phylum Pseudomonadota; class Gammaproteobacteria; order Burkholderiales; family SG8-39; genus VBDM01. The sequence continues at coordinate 3,651 of VBDE01000320.1, read as the reverse complement.
GAATTTCACCGTTTTTGGCCGCATCGGCCTTCCAGTTTTCTATCGGAGCCTTCCATGAACGACCCCAAGATTTCCGGCATCGCCGCACTCAACCTCAAGGACCCGTCGCTCTTTCGCCAGCAGTGCTACATCGACGGAAGATGGGCCGACGCCGACAGCCGCAAGTCGATTCCCGTCAACAACCCCGCCACCGGCGAAATCCTCGGAACCGTGCCCAACATGGGCGCCGCGGAGGCGCGCCGCGCGATCGAGGCGGCGAACGCGGCGTTTCCCGCCTGGCGCGCGAAGACCGCGAAAGAGCGCGCCGTGATCCTTCGCAAATGGTTCGACCTGATGATGGCGAACCAGGAAGACCTGGCGAAGATCCTCACCGCCGAGCAGGGCAAGCCGCTCGCGGAAGCGCGCACAGAGATCTCTTACGGCGCCTCCTTCATTGAATGGTTCGCGGAGGAAGGCAAGCGCATCTACGGCGACACCATTCCGGGACACCAGGCCGACAAGCGCATCGTCGTCATCAAGGAGCCGATCGGCGTGTGCGCGGCGATCACGCCGTGGAATTTCCCCAACGCCATGATCACGCGCAAATCAGGCCCGGCGCTCGCCGCCGGCTGCACCATGGTGCTCAAGCCCGCGACCGCGACGCCCTACTCCGCGCTCGCGATGGCGGAGCTCGGCGAGCGCGCGGGAATCTCCAAGGGCGTCTTCAGCGTGCTCACCGGCAGCTCAGCCGCGATCGGCGGGGAGGTGACCTCCAATCCCCTGGTTCGCAAGATCACATTCACCGGCTCGACCGCGGTCGGCAAGATCCTCCTCGAGCAGTGCTCGAAGACCGTGAAGAAGGCCTCGATGGAGCTCGGCGGCAACGCGCCTTTCATCGTGTTCGACGACGCCGATCTCGACGCCGCGGTGGAAGGCGCCCTCGCCTCCAAGTACAGGAACACCGGCCAGACCTGCGTGTGCGCGAACCGGCTGCTGATTCAGGACAGGGTCTACGACGCCTTTGCCGCCAAGCTCACCGAGAAGGTCAAGGCGATGAAAGTCGGAAACGGCATGGAGCCCGGCGTCGTGCAGGGCCCGCTGATCGACAAGGCCGCGGTGGAGAAGGTCGAAGAGCACATCAGCGACGCGCTCTCGAAAGGCGCGAAACTGCTGACCGGGGGCAAGCGCCACGCGCTCGGCGGCACGTTCTTCGAACCCACCGTGCTCGCCAACGTCAACACCAGCATGAAAGTCACCCGCGAAGAAACCTTCGGGCCGGTGGCGCCGCTCTTCCGCTTCAAGGACGAGAAAGAAGCGATCAAGCTCGCCAACGACACCGAATTCGGCCTCGCATCGTACTTCTACGGCCGCGACGTCAACCGCGTCTGGCGCGTCGCCGAAGCGCTCGAGTACGGCATCGTCGGCATCAACACCGGCATCATCTCCACCGAAGTCGCGCCTTTCGGGGGCGTGAAGGAATCGGGCATGGGGCGGGAAGGTTCCAAGTACGGGATCGAGGATTACCTCGTCGTCAAATATCTCTGTTTGGGCGGCGTCGACCGGTAGGCCAACAGGATATTTATGGCACAAGTACAAATGGAACCCATCGTGGAGCACCTCCGCGCCGAAGTGCGCAGCGCACTAGGCGCAGCTGTGCGAGAAGTGATTAGCGGCGCAAAGTTCGATGAATCCGCGCTTTATCGTGCATTCCGCCTTGCCGTAGGGCGCAGGTGTAAGGTATGGGAGCGCGTGCCGGACAAATATATCAGTGCTGACTAGTTAAAAAGCGCGGCTTCCGCATCCCGTCCCGCGCCGCTTCAAGTCAACGCATCAAACGTTGAACCTGAAGTAAATCACGTCCCCGTCGCGAACGACGTAGTCCTTTCCTTCCAGTCTCATCTTTCCGGCTTCTTTCGCGCCCTGCTCGCCTTTGCAGGCGACGTAGTCCGCGCAGGCGATGACTTCGGCGCGGATGAAGCCGCGCTCGAAGTCGGTGTGGATCACTCCCGCTGCCTGCGGCGCCGTTGCGCCCACGGGTACGGTCCAGGCGTGCACTTCTTTCGGTCCGGCGGTGAAGAAGGTCTGAAGGCCGAGCAGCGCGTAGCCTGAGCGGATCAGGCGGTTCAGGCCCGGCTCGTGCATTCCCATGTCGTCGAGAAAAACCTGCTTGTCTTCGTCGGAAAGATCTGCGATCTGCGCTTCCAGAGCCGCGCAGATCGGCACGACGGGCGCGCCTTCCTTCTTCGCGTATTCCTCGACCTGCGCAAGGAGCGGGTTGCTCTCGAATCCGTGCTCGGCGACGTTGGCGACGTACATCGCCGGTTTCGAGGTCATCAGGAACAAGGGCCTGAGCACGGCCTGCTCTTCCTTCGAGAGCGGCACGCTGCGCGCTGGGCGCGCCTCGTCGAGCGCCGGGCGCACTTTGTCGAGCACGGCGACGATGCGCTGCGCTTCCTTGTCGCCGCCGGCCTTGGCGAGTTTCGCGTAGCGCGCATAGGTCTTTTCCACCGTCGAAAGATCGGCGAGAGCGAGCTCGGTGTGGATCGTCTCGATGTCCGAGACCGGATCGACCTTGCCTGCGACGTGAACGACGTTCGGATCTTCGAAGCATCGCACCACGTGCGCGATCGCGTCGCATTCGCGGATATTGGCGAGGAACTGGTTGCCCAGGCCCTCGCCCTTCGACGCGCCGGCCACCAGTCCCGCGATGTCGACGAACTCGACCGCCGCGGCGACGACTTTCTGCGGCCGGGCGATCGCCGCAATTTGCGCAAGGCGCGGATCGGGGACTTCGACGATGCCGATATTGGGATCGATGGTGCAGAACGGATAGTTCTCCGCCGCGATCCCCGCCTTGGTGAGGGCGTTGAACAACGTTGACTTGCCGACGTTCGGCAGACCGACGATGCCGCATTTCAACGACATCAGGATTTCGTGTGCAGCTTGAGCATCGCCGCTTCCATGTCGCCCTCGAGCAAGAGGCCTGAGGCTTCCAGGCAACGCTCGAGCGCCGCCTCGATCGCCTCGCGCTCGGCGGCAGGCGGCGGCGTGAGCACGTAGCTGGCGACGAGGTCCTTGTTCCCCGGATGGCCGATGCCGATGCGCAGACGCCAGAACCCGTGCGTGCCGAGCTGCTCCGCGATGTCCTTCAGGCCGTTGTGGCCGGCGACCCCGCCGCCCAGCTTGAGCTTTGCGATGCCCGGCGGGAAATCGAGCTCGTCGTGCACGACCAGGATTTCCTGAGGCTGGACCTTGTAGAAGCGCGCGAGCGCGCCGACCGATTTGCCCGAGAGGTTCATGTAAGTCTGCGGCAGCAAGAGCCACAGGTCGCCCGAAGGTCGCGCGAGCTTGCCGAGCAGGCCGTGGTACTTGGCGACCGATTTCAGCTCGATGCGCTGCGCGGCCGCAAGGCGCGACGCGAACCAGAAGCCGACGTTGTGCCGGTCCCTCTCGTGCTTCCTCCCGGGGTTCCCGAGGCCGGCGATCAGTTTCAGAGAATGCATGGATGAAAAAGGGCGCGGGGGTTACCGCGCCCTTTCGCGTGGTGGTAACAGGCGCTACTTCTTGTCGCCCCGGTCGCCCCGGTCGCCCCGGTCGCCCCTGTCGGCCTTCTCGCCTTTGCCGCCTTTGCCGCCCTTCTCCTCCACGGCCGGAGCGGCTTCCGGCGCCTTT
>VBDE01000319.1:4121-8678 GCA_005883665.1 Betaproteobacteria bacterium | reverse complement strand
TGCCGTCCGCGACCCAGGGTTGATCGACGACATCGGCCTTGATCGCGGTCAGCCAGTACGACTGATAGGCGGCGGAGCCGAAGTCCATGAGGTAGTCGAACTTGCCGCCCGCGGGGTTCGAGAACGCGGTGGCATAGATGCGGTTCCCCCCGGAATCAAGCAGGAAAAGCTCGGGATGATTGCCGTTGAGACTTCCCATGGGGTGCCCGCGCGAAACGTTGTAGCGGCTGATGGTGTTGATGAAAAGCGATGACTGGGCGTCTTGATCGTTGTAGATATCCGGGCCATCCACGTAGAGGTAAATGCGCATGTTAGGATTGAGAGCCTTGATCGTCGCCCAGGTATTCGAGCCGATCTGGTTATAGCGGAAGCGGTCAAAGTCGAGCAGATCAAACTTCGCGAGGCTCGCCGCGTCGGAGGCGACGAGAGTGGCGCCTCCGCCGTAATAAAGAAGGAACGTCTGGACGGACTTGCCCGGCGCGGTTTGCGCCGCGACAGGCAGGGTTGCGCCCATGAGAAGCGCAAAGGCGGCCGCGCGCAGCGTAAGCGCGGCACGCGCGCAAAATCGGGCGACATCGTCGTAATAGTTCGATAATTTCACGATGGCCTGTGTGTAGTGGAATCGTGACAACCAGTGGGGCCATCATGACAAATGCATAGCTTTTTTACGCCGAAGGAATGCACATCCCTCGCTGAATTCGCTTCGAAAAACCTTAGCGACACAGTCAGGGTTCGCCCCGATGCGAGAGCGAACGCTGGACTAGATCAGCGGGAACAGTTCGTTGTCGTGCTGTAACGACAATCTAGTTCGCGAAAGAACCAAGAAAAGGCGAACCGCACGCATCGCAGAAAAAAGAGAGAAATTCACGGGGAAGATCGCCTGTTTCCGGAATTCGGACTCCGTCCTCCGAGCGGGAAGGACCGCGATGCCTGCGGAACCTGAAGAAACTGGCTGGCAATCACTCAGCGCGGTTAGATGGCGCAGCGGAAGGTGCAGACCGAACGGTTGGCTCGGGACGACATAAAAACGCGATCAAGCTTCGCGGACCGATCCGCGCGTGATCGCGAGGGAGCGCGTTCGTGGCTAGCGTTCAGGTAGTCCGATTGGACCAGACCAGGAAATACATCCATAAACGTCGTGCGGCTATCTTGCGGCTCTATGCGTTTGCAACGTCTGCAATTCAGGTCATTCGCCGGCGTCGCCGACGAAATTCGATTTGTCTCGCCGAATGCTGCGGCAGCGGCAGCGCGAAAAGCGCGAAAATTCGTTGCGCTGCTTTGTCTCGCGGGAATGACGTTGTCGGCCGTTGCCTTTGGCCAGTCTCGCGAGACCCTCGGGGAAGGCGATTCCATTCGCATCACTGTTTTCCAGAACCCGGATCTGACGACCGAGACACGTATTTCCCAGCGGGGCACGATCACCTTTCCCCTGATCGGCGAGGTCGTGATGGCCGGGCTCACGCCCGCGGGAGCGGAGGCGGAGATTGCCAAGCAATTGGTCAGGGGAAAGTTCGTGTTGAAGCCCCAAGTCAGCCTCAACGTCGCTCGGCCGGGGCGCTACCCGCTCGATGACACCAGCTCGAATCTGACCGACATCCTTGCGCTTGCCGGCGGAGTGACCCCGGCAGGGGACGACTTTGTCACCGTGATGGTCACGCGCAACGGCAAGACGGCGAGACTGGAAATCAATGTGCCGACCATGTACCGCATAGGCGATTTGTCACGGAACCTTCAGCTCGAGAACGGCGATACGATTTTTGTGCAACGCGCTCCCGTTTTTTACATCTACGGGGAGGTGCAGCGGGCAGGCTCCTATCGCCTGGAGCAAGCCATGACGGTGATGCAGGCGCTCTCCGTCGGAGGGGGGGTGACGCCGCGCGGCACCGACCGTGGCTTGAAGATCCGCCGCAGGAAACCGGACGGGACATTTCAGGCGATCGACGCGCACCTGACCGATCCCGTACAGCCCGATGACGTGATTTACGTCCGGGAAAGCCTGTTCTAGGGAAGCGCGAGCGACTTCATCGGACGCAACGCCGGCACATCGTGAGCATCCACCAATTTCTGCTCGCTCTACGCGCGCGCTTTGGCGTATTTGCGATATTGCTGACCGCCACCATACTAGCTGCCACCGTGGGGAGCTTCCTGCTACCGAAAACCTATCGAGCGACGGTGTCGCTCCTGGTGGACGCCAAGAACGAACAGTCGCTGAGCAATGTCCTCCCCCTGATTCTTCCGCAGGAGAAACTCAGCTACCTGCAGACGCAGATGGATATCATCACCAGCAAGAGAGTGGCGCGCAAGGTAGTGCAGGACCTGAAGCTCGCGGAGAACCCCTCGACGCGTGCGGCCTTCGAGAGGGCGGGAGGAGAGGGGGCGATCGAGGAATGGCTGGCCGAGAGCCTGCTCAAAAAGCTCAAAGTGGAAACCTCGCAGAGCAGCATCATCCAGGTCACCTTTTCATCCGCCGATCCCCACCATTCGGCGGGGATCGCCAACGCGTTCGCCAAAGCCTACATCGACACGATGCTCGAGCTGCGGGTGGAACCGACGCGGCAGGCGGCGGAGTGGTATGACGAACAACTGAAGACCTTGCGGGCCAATCTCGAGGATGCCCAGGCGAAGCTGACGAATTATCTCCAGCGGGAGGGAATTGTCTCGGTTGACGAGCGCTCCGACGTCGATAGCACCCGGCTGGGGGCGCTGTCGGAGCAGGTGGTGAAAGCGCAGGAACAGACGTTCCAATGGAGCGCCCGGGAACAGCAGGCGCGCGAATTTCTCAAACGGGGCGGGTCCCTGGACAGGCTGCCGGACGTTCTCGACAATCCGTTCGTTCAGAGGCTGAAGACAGATCTCCACCAAGGAGAAGCGAAGCTGCACGAATTGGCGACGCAGTACGGCAGCAACTATCCGCAATACCAGCGTCAACTCTCCGAGAACCGGAGTCTGCGCGAGAAGCTGGACGCAGAAATGAGGAAGGTTGCGGAAGGAATCGCGAGTTCAGCGCGCCAGAGCCGCCAGCGCGAGGCGAATCTCACGAAAGCGATGGCGGCGCAGCGCGCGCGATTGCTCGAGCTCAAGGACAGTCGAAATGAATTCACGGTACTCAGGCGCAATGTGGAATCCGCGGAACGGGCCTACGACACTGCCATGCAGCGCCACGTTGTCAGCCAGGTCGAGAGCCGTGCGAGCCAAACTAACGTTACCGTGCTCAATCCGGCAGCCGTGCCGGGCAAACCCTCCCTACCCAAAATCCCCCTCAACATCGCCCTGTCGGTGGTGGTCGGAACGATGCTCGGTATCGGCATGGTTGTGCTGATGGAGATGATCGACCGCCGGGTGCGTTCGCGCAACGATCTGAATTTGGACGTCCCGCTGCTTGTCGTGCTCAATGCCTGGCAGCCTGCTGCAAACCGACTGCTCGGCCCGCCAAGCGGCACCGCGCGAGCCTTGCCGAACCCGGGCTGAGGAATGCCGGCGAATCCCCAGGAGAATGTCTTGCCGATCGAAGGATCGGGGCGCGTCCTTGCACGTCACGACCGTCGCATCGGCAGCATTCTCGCGGAAGAGGGAAAGCTCGGCGTCGAGGACATCGAGCAGGTCATGCAGTTGCAGCAAACGAACGGATTGAGGTTCGGCGAAGCGGCGCTTCGTCTGGGCTTGATTACGGAGGACGACCTGCGTTGTGCGGTCGCCAAGCAGTATGATCTTCCCCACCTTTTGCCCGGCAACGACAGCATCAGCGGCGAACTCGTTGTCGCTTACGAACCGTTTCACCCCCGCGCCGAGGAGCTTCGGGCGCTGCGGACCCAGTTGTTGATGCGTTGGTCGAAGGCCGGCGTCGGGCACCGAGCGCTGGTAATCGCCAGTCCCGGCTCAGGCGAAGGGCGCAGCTACGTGGCCGCCAACCTTGCCGTGGTTTTTTCGCAGCTCGGCGAACGCACGCTCCTAGTCGATGCCGACCTGCGCACACCGCGACAGCACCGGATCTTCAACATCCCCGACCGGGTCGGCCTTTCGGCGGTTCTTTCCGGCCGCGCCGATCGCGGCGCAGTAGCCCCCGTCCGGGAATTCGGGAGACTTTCGCTTCTGCCGGCTGGCGCACCCCCGCCCAATCCACAGGAGTTGCTGTCCCGTCCCGCACTCGGCGCTTTCCTGCAGGAAATGTGGACCGAGTTCGACGTCATGCTCTTCGATACGCCACCGGCGAAGCTCTACGCGGATGCGCAGAACGTCGCCTTCCGGGCAGGCAATGTCGTCATGCTCGCCCGCAAAGACCACACCCGTCTTGCCGATACGACCAGCGTCATCCGGGAGTTGAGCGATACGGGCGTTCGCGTGGTCGGGACCGTATTCAACGCCTTTTGAACCGCCCTGACCAGAATGTCCCTGGTTTTGGAGCGGCGGGTTTCCCCTGGGTTGGTGTTCGCCGGGATCGCGTTGCTCGGCGTCTTCTGGGGGTTCGTAGTCGCACTCGCCGGGCTGAACGCCCTGTACCTGTGCGCGGCACTGGTCGGCTGCGCATTCATCCTGCTAGATTTTCGCATCGGAGTGGTG
>VBDE01000319.1:0-3893 GCA_005883665.1 Betaproteobacteria bacterium | reverse complement strand
CTTCTCGAGTTCGACAATGTCACCGGCTACGTCCGCGACCTGGTAGTCAAGCCGCTGTTGATCGTGATATTCGCGCTGTTGGTCGGTGCCGCAGCGTCGAGGTCCGAGAAGCCGGAAAAGCTACTGATTCCCGCCTTGATCTCGGTCTGGGTAATGGGCTCGATGGTGATCCTGTTTGTATACCTATCCGGCGTCACGTTGGGCGAGCTCGCAAGCAGCACCTCGCGCGAATTCCTATCGGCACTCGGAATGCACGCCAACGAACTGGGGCGAATGTACGAGGTCTCCTATGCACTGCTGCTCTTCACTTGGGCTGAATCGAAGGAACCTAGGCTGAGGTTCGCCCTGTTGGCGTCGATGGGGCTCGTGATGATTGCACTGATGCTCACGTTCTCGCGCGGCGCCTTCCTGGGTTTCATCGTGGTCAACGTGCTGTTTCTGCTCTGGCGCCGCAACTTGAAGACCCTGATCTTTGGTTGTCTAGTGGCGGCTGTCGCGCTGCTCGTGCTGCCCAGCGCAGTGTACGACCGGGTTGCAACGGGGTTTGGACGCGGGTTTGGAAGCGGGTCCAATATGATCAGCGCGGGGCGCATCGAATTTCTCTGGCTGCCACTTCTCCCGGAGGTGCCGCGAAGCCCGATTTACGGCAACGGCCTCGGGTCGATTCTCTGGTCCGATGCCATGCGCAAGGGAGCCGGAGTAACGATTCTGGCGGTCGGACACCCTCACAATGCGTACCTGCAGGCGCTCCTCGACATGGGGGTAGCGGGCCTGATTCTCGTTTGCGCCTATTTCGCCCACGTCGGGAAGGGCTTTCGCGCGTTGAGCGCTGATCCGGCCTTGAGCCCCATCCTGAGGGGATTCTACCTGGGGGCAGCGGCCGGACTGGTGAGCCTGCTGATCGCTTACCTCGCCGACAGCAGCCTCCTGCCGAGACCGGAGCAAGCCTTCCTGTGGCTGGCGATCGGAATGATGTACGGTCAGCGCGCCAAAGCGCCGGCTCACAAACCGGGGACCGGGTGATGAGCGCCGGACTTGAAGCACGGGCGCGCATGCCGAGCGTGTATGGGCTCGGGCGGCGCGCTCTTTCCCTAGGCGCAGCGAACGCATTCGACTATGCCTTTCAGTTTCTCCTCCCGGTAGTACTGGCGCGCTGGCTCGATCCGTCAGCCTTCGGGCAGTACCGCCTGCTGTGGCTGGCGGTAGGGACGGTGATGGCTGTCGTGACGATGGCGGTGCCGGGGAGCCTCTATTACTTCCTGCCGCGCTCCGAGGGCGCCACCAAGCGGCTCTACATCAACCAGGCGCTCGTGTTTCTCGCGGCTACCGGCCTGATAGCGGCGTGGGCTGTCAGTTCCTGGAATCCCTGGTTGCCAGAAAAGATGCGCGATCTCGCGCATCACGAGGCTATCGTGCCTCTATTCGTGCTGCTGTGGCTAGTCGCTTCGCTCCTCGATCTCCTGCCCACCGTCGAAGAGCGGGTGATGTGGCAGGCGAAAGCGACGATCGGCCTCGCGGCATTACGCGCGGTGGCGCTATCCCTGGCTGCCATCTTGACGCGGGAGCTGGAGCCGGTGCTGCTGGTTCTCCTCGCGTTCGTGGCGTTCAAGGTCGTATTGCTGTTGGGCTACGTGGCGCGATATCACGGCCTGCGCGGGCCGCTTCTGCGCTGGCGCACATTCTCCGATCAGTTAAGGTATGCGGCCCCGAACGGCGCCGCGGGCGCGCTGTACGGTCTGCGATTCCAGGCAGACCAATGGGTGGCGGCGACGCTCTTCTCCGTGGGCATGTTCGCGTCGTTCTCGATTGCCATGATACTCGGGCCGCTGGTGCAACTGTGCCGTCAGTCGGTCTTTCACGCTTTCCTGCCGAGCTTGAGCCGGCTTCAGGCCACCGGAGACATTCCCGGCATGGTCCAGCTCAACAGCCGCGCCAACGTCATGATCGGCGCGCTCGTCTGTCCGCTGCTCGCCTTCGCCTTCGTCTTCGCCGAGGAGATAGTGACGATCATCTATACCGCGGCCTACGTCGACGGGGCGCCGGTGATGCGGGTCTCCATCGTCGGCTTCGCGGCCCTCGTTTTCGATCTCACCAGCGTCGTGCTGGTATTGCGACAAGGCGCGTACATGATGCGGGTGAGCCTGATTACGCTGGTCGTTTCAATCGCGCTCAGCTGGTTTTCGGCACGCGCCTTCGGCTTGGCCGGAGCGGCGGCGGGCAGCGTGACTGCAATCTATATCGACTACCTCCTCGTGCTGCTCCGCATTGCCTCCCGTACCAGGATTCCGGTCCGGCGGCTGCACGACTGGCGCACGCTCGGGCTGTTGATACTGTTCGCCGCTCTGTCCGCCGCGTTCGCCTGGAGCATGGTCGGCCGCTATTTCGCCGCGAGCGGGTTGCCCGTTCGCCTGATCGTTGGCGGAGTGCTATTGGCGGCTGCCTATGCAGCATTGGCGGCGTTGCTCGGCAAGGGCCGCGGTTGGTTCGCTGCTTTCCGTAGTTCCGAACACGGCCTCTGAGCGGGACCCATGGCGAGGGTGATTTTTGTCACGGCTTCGTTCACCCACGGCGGGGCGGAGCGCCATTCGATCGCAGTCATGAATCGTTTGGCTGAGCGCGGCCACGAGTGCCACGCGGTATACATCAAGAACGTGAGCACGCAGCTCAATCGCATTCGATTGCGCAACGGCGGAACCGTGCGGTGTCTCAATGCGGCTCGCTATTTCGACGGGCACGCCCTGGCCGATTTTGCCGCGAAGGCGTATCAGCGCGGCGGCGCTGTTTGCGATTTCCGGGCTCGCTTTGATTTCGACCCAGGCCTTCGGCGATCGTCGCCGCGAATCCGTATGCCCTAATGTATTCCTCGCTGGCCTTGACTCTTTCGCGCCTGCGCGTGCCGCTGATTGTCACCTATCACTCGACACGGCTCCTCGGTGCGAAGGAGCGCCTCCAGATGATGCTCTATCGCTTGTTTTTCTGGATGGCGGATTGTTTGGTGTTCGTATGCGAAAAGCAAAGACGGTCCTGGCTGCGTCGCGGGGTGTTCTCGCGGAGAAACGAAGTCATCTACAACGGCGTGGACACCGAGGAGTTCTGCGACAGAGGGGATCCCGAGGAACGCACGATATTACGGGGCAAGCTCGGCTTTTCCGACGCGGACTACGTGATCGGCGTACCGGCGCTGCTGCGCTTGGAAAAGAACCATTTGCAGTTGGTCGACGCAATCGCCATGCTCCGCAACCGAGGTGTCCCGGCCCGGGCGCTGCTTATAGGCGACGGCGAGATGCGCGGGGCCATCGAGGCCCGCGCGCGCGAGTTCAATGTCGAGAGCGATGTCGTGATGACGGGGCTCCAGCAGGACGTTCGCCCCTACATCGCCGCCTGCGATGCCATGGCCTTGTGCAGCTTCACCGAGGCGTTTTCTCTCGCGGCGATCGAGGCCATGGCCCTGAGCAGGCCTCTGGTCCATTCCGATGTCGGCGGCGCGGCCGAGATGATCGTCCCGGGGTGGAACGGCTTTCTCTTTCCGGTGGGTGATACGAGAGCCCTCGTCGACGAGCTGGCGATCCTGGCGGACCGGACAGTTTCCAGAAGGATGGGAAAAAATGCACGCGACGTTGTTGAAAGGCTCTTTTCGGAAAAGACGATGGTAGACCGCTACGAACGCCTGCTCCTCGACCTTTGCCGGGCCCGCTCGGGTGCCAGGGAGGCGATGGCCAATTGACGGTCCATCCGGACCATCGCGTTCGATCGGAGACCTTTTGCGAGAGCCGCAAGTCCCACTGCATGGATCGTAGTGCAATCGGCCCGCCGCGGATCACGGACTCTTAATAGTTGGACGGTAATAATCGGGCCTGATTGCGAGCGCTAGGACGAAGCGATCCATGCTGAAG
>VBDE01000318.1 GCA_005883665.1 Betaproteobacteria bacterium | reverse complement strand
TGCGACGGATCCAGTCCGATGGGCGTCAAGAGCGGAATCATTTCCCTCAGGAAATAGTGATGCAGCCAGGAGCGCTGTTCCCGCGTCCAGTGCTGCTCCGCGAGGAAGCGCACGCCCTCGTCGGCGAGGTCCGGAAAAATCTCCTTGTTGAGCAGCCGGTATTGCTCCGCGACCAGCGCATGGGCGCGCTCGCTGACCATGGGGAAAACCTCCGCCGAGGGCGTCTCCCCGGGAATCGCTATCTCGTTGCCGAGCCTGATGCGCTCTTTCAGTTCGGCGACGCGGATCTCGAAGAACTCGTCCAGGTTGCTCGACAGGATGCACAGGAACCGCAGCCTCTCCAGCGCCGGAACCCGCCCGTCCTGGGCCTGGGCGAGCACCCGCTGGTTGAATGCCAGGACGGCGAGCTCGCGCGCCAGGAATTGGGGCTTGATTTTGCCCGCCGGAAACCGGGTTCTCTGGAGCATGGAGAAGTCTAAGGACCGTGTATGGCAGAATTGTTACAGCGCGGCAGATCGCAATAACGCGGCAGCAGCATTATGATACCGTCGCTTCACATATCGGGCTGAACACGCGCAACAATCGTGAAACAGGACACTCTGGCCGCCCTCGACCTGGGATCCAACAGCTTCCACCTGCAGATCGGCAGAGTCGTCGACGACCAGGTCTACCTGCTCGACAGCCTGAGAGATCCGGTGCGCCTGGGTGCGGGCCTCACGCGCGACCGGCGCATCGACCAGGCGACGAAATCGCGGGCGCTGGAGGCCCTCGCGCGCTTCGGCGAGCGGCTGCGCGGCTTTCCGCGCTCGGCAGTGCGCGCCGTGGGTACGAGTGCGCTGCGCGTCGCGAAAAACGCCGACTCCTTCCTCTCAGAAGCCGAAGCGACGCTCGGTTTTCCCATCGAAGTGATATTCGGCCGCGAGGAGGCGCGCCTGATCTACCTCGGCGTTGCGCACAGCTTGGCGCCCTCGCCCGAGCGGCGCTTGGTGATCGACATAGGCGGCGGCTCGACCGAGCTCATCATCGGCACAGGGCTCGAGCCCGAGCTCATGGAAAGCACCCCCATGGGCTGCGTCAGCTACAGCCTCAGGTTCTTTCCGGAGGGCCGCCTCGAGAAATCGTGCTTCAAGCGGGCGGAGCTTGCGGCCGCGAACGAACTGCAACGCATCGTGGACGCTTACCGCCGCACCGGCTGGAAGCACGCCGTGGCGTCCTCAGGCACCGCCAAGTCGCTCGCGGCTATCCTGCGGGAATCCGATCTGTGCGAGCAGGGAATCTCCGCCGCTGCGCTCGAGAAGCTCCGCGCCCTGTTCATCAGGGCGGGCGAGGTCGACAGGCTCGAATTGCCGGGACTGCGCGAGGACCGCGCGGCGATCATCTCCGGGGGCCTCGCCATCATGTCGGCCGCACTCGCCGAATTCGGGATCGAGAATCTGGAGGTTTCCGACGGTGCTCTGCGCCAGGGCGTGCTCTATGATCTGCTCGGACGCGTGCGCCACCGCGACATGCGCGAGGCGACGGTTCGCCAGTTCATGCGACGCTATCAGGTCGATACGGCGCAGGCGGAGCGGGTGGCGCGGCTCGCGCAGAACATCCACGCGAGCCTGAACGGGGAATCCTCCGAGGCCGACACGGCGATGTTGCGCTGGGCGGCGAGCCTTCACGAGATCGGCATCTCGATCGCTCACGCCGGTTATCACAAGCACTCGGCCTACATCGTGGCACAGGCCGACATGCCCGGCTTCTCACAGAAGGAGCAGGCGCGCCTGTCGCGGCTGGTGCTCGCACATCGGGGCAAGCTCACCAAGATCGAAGATCTGCCCGAGCAGAGCGCCGACTGGGCGCTCATCTTCGCGCTCAGGCTCGCCGCCCTGTTCAATCTCAGCCGGCGCGATCTCGCCTTGCCCATCTCCGCCTGCAAGCCCTCGAAAAGCGGCTTCCAACTCACCCTGCAGCGCGCCTGGCTCGAGGAACATCCCATGACCGAAGGGGCGCTCGAAAACGAAACGGAAGAGTGGCGGGCGCTCGGCGTGAGACTCGAGCTGCGCAGCTCTGCCAAGGAAGAGCGTCCGGCACTCGCGTGAAGGTGGAGTTATGCCAGCGCGCGCCGGAAGCGATAACCGGTTCCGCGAACCGTCTCCACCAGCGAATCGTGCTCGGTGGGTTCGAGCGCCTGGCGCAGCCGGCGTATGTGTACGTCGACCGTCCGTTCCTCGACGAAGACGTGATCGCCCCAGATCTCGTCGAGCAGCTGGGCGCGGCTGTAGACGCGCTCAGGATGGGTCATGAAGAAATGCAGCATCCTGAACTCGGTCGGCCCGAGATCGATGTTTCCGCCGGCGGCGCTGACGCGATGCGCGACCGGATCGAGTTTGAGGTCCGCGATCTCGACGATGTCCTCGGTCAGCTGGGGAGCGCGGCGCCGCATCACGGCCTTGATTCGCGCCAGAAGCTCCCGGGGCGAGAACGGCTTGGTGATCTTGTCCTGCTCCTGCGCGCGGGCGGTCAGCATGATGATCGGAATATCCTTGGTGCGTTGATCGCTGCGCAGCTGGCGCGCGAAATTCACACCCGGCGGGCCCGGCAGCATCCAGTCGAGGAGCACGAGGTCGGGCAAGACCTCGCGCACCAGCGCTTCGGCTTCCGGGACATTCGCGGCCCGCAACACCTGATGACCGGCATGCTCGAGGTTGACCGCGATCAGCTCCTGGATCGCCGGCTCATCTTCGACTACGAGTATCGCACCGCCCATGACCGCCTCGCTCCTGCTCTCGTTCCAGGCCGTGCCCATCAGCTGAGCGCCTCACGCTCGACGACCTCGACTGCCGTGTGGCGGACATCGGTGCCCTTGACGATGTAGATGACATCCTCGGCGATGTTCTTGGCGTGATCGCCGATTCGCTCGATCGCCTTGGCGATCCAGACGAT
>VBDE01000291.1 GCA_005883665.1 Betaproteobacteria bacterium | reverse complement strand
AGGAAGCAGGGAAAGAAATACATCGTCACTCCGCGCGAGGCGCAGGCGCTCGCAGGCGGCGACGTTGGCGAGAATGTTGCCGTGCGTGAGCATCACGCCCTTCGGCCTGCCTACGGTGCCCGAGGTGTAGCAAATCGTGGCAAGGGCGTCGTCTTCGAGCGGCGCGACTTCGAACGCCGGCGCTTGCCTCGGAAGCACCGCCTCGACCGCGTCATGACCGCTGCCCGGATCGGCGGTGAGGCACAGCACGCGCGGCAGGGAC
This sequence comes from Betaproteobacteria bacterium, assembly GCA_005883665.1. Classification (GTDB taxonomy): domain Bacteria; phylum Pseudomonadota; class Gammaproteobacteria; order Burkholderiales; family SG8-39; genus VBDM01. Next base: position 2,684 of record VBDE01000291.1, on the reverse strand, counting down.
GTGGCCACGCCCTGCAGCGCGTGGGTCATGCGGCTGCTCTCCGCGACGAGCAGGCGAGCGCCGCTGTTCTCCAGGCACCAAGCGACGTTTTCCGGATTGTCGTCCGCGTAGAGCGGCACGACGACCAGGCCGAGACCGAGCGCACCCTGGTCGGCTGCGACCCAGTGGATGCCGTTTTTCAGACACAACGCGACGCGGTCGCCCGGCGCCAGGCCCTCGGCGCGCAGAAACGCCTGCCAGCGCGCGGCGTACGTGGCGATTTCGCGCGCGGAGATTTCGCGCCAGCCGCCCTCGAGGAACTGGCGGTAGAGGATTCGCTCGGGCGCGGCAAGCCGTGCTTCGAGAAGACCTGCGATGTTGGCCATGGCGAGGCTGTGCTAGGCTCCGGTCCCGTCGGTGAAGCCTCTCGAGTCCATCATGCTGAATCCGCCGTGAGCCTGCAAGCCTTCTTTGCCTCCTGCCCGAGGGGCCTCGAATCGCTCCTCGCTGAAGAGCTCGGCCAGCTCGGCGCTAAGAAACCCGAGCCCGTTCCGGGCGGGGTCGCATTCGAAGGCGAAATCCTGACCTGCTACCGAGCCAACCTCGAGTCACGGCTCGCCACGCGCGTCCTGATGCGGCTTGCCCGCTCGCCATACCGCGGAGAAGAGGACGTATACGAAGCGGCTCTCGGGGTGAAGTGGCCCGAATGGTTCAGCGAGACGCAGAGCATTCGCGTCGACGTCAACGCGATACGCTCCCCGCTGAAGAGCCTCGAATTCGCGACTTTGCGAATCAAGGACGCGGTGTGCGATCGGTTCCGCGCCGACCGCGGGCGGCGGCCCGACGTGGACACGCGCTCCCCCGAGGTGCGCGTCCAGGCTTTCCTCGACAAGGCGACCGTCACTCTCTACCTGGACACTTCCGGCGAACCGCTCAACAAACGCGGCTACCGCAGGGATGCGGGCGAGGCCCCCCTGAAGGAGAACCTTGCCGCAGGCATCGTCCGGCTCACCGGCTGGAACTCGGGCGAGTCCCTCCTCGATCCCATGTGTGGCAGCGGGACGCTCGTCGTCGAGGCGGCGATGATGGCGCTCGCGATCCCGCCGGGACACGCGCGCGGGTTCGGCTTCGAGCGCCTCGCCGGATTCGATCTCAAGCGCTGGAACGAGGTGCGCGACGCAGCGCTCGCTCGCCGCAAGCCGAAGCAGCGGCTCCCGATCTTCGCCCGCGACCGCTACGGCGAGGAGCTCAAGAAAGCCCGCCTCAACCTCGAGGCGGCCGGCCTTGCCGACTGCGTCGAACTCAAGCAGGCCGACGTTCTGGATACCGGCGCCCCGGCGCGCGCGGGCGTGCTCCTCGCCAATCCGCCCTACGGCACCCGGAGCGGCGAGGAGGCGGCGCTCGCTGAGTTCTACCCGAAGCTCGGCAACACGCTGAAGAAATACTACGCGGGCTGGCGCTGCTACCTCTTCTCGGGAGATGCGCGACTTCCGAAGCTGATCAGGTTGACGGCGTCCAGGCGCACGCCGCTTTACAACGGCCCCCTGGAATGCCGGCTCTACGAGTATCTGATCGTCGCCGGGTCCAACCGCAAGGAGTCCGTTCCCCCGCGCAAGAGCGGACCGGGCGCTTAGCGCATCTGGTTGCGCGCGCTTGAGACCGCCAGGAAGATTTCGCGCAGAAACACCATCAGCGCGAGGATGAAGGCGAGCATCGCGGCGATGAAGAGCAGCCCGATGAACTTCGACAGATCGATGTCGATGAACGCGTCGACGAAGGCAACGGCGATCAGCAGCCCGACGAAAAGCGCGCAAATCACCGAGAGCACGATCGAGCCGTAGACGAGGCGCACGCGCCGGCTGAGGAGATTGAGCTCCTGGCGCGCGGCCTTCTGTCCCTCGGGCTGGAGCTGGCGCAGCCGTTCCTCGAGCGTACGGCTGCGGTCCACCGCGCGCCCAAGGCGGTTGGAGAGAACTCCGATGATCGTCCCCACCGCGGTAAGCAGGAACACCGGCGCGACCGCGAGCTGGATGAGTCGCGTGACGTCGATGACGTTTTCGGGGTTCATACGGAGCTTCTCCTGCCCGCCGCCGTGCCTTACACCATCCCTACACCATTGCCTTGCGCAGCTGGTGCTTGAAATGGTGGATGTGGTTGAGCGCGACCTTCAGCTTGCCGCGATCCTTTGCGGCGAGCGCTTCGTCGCGCTTTTTCTGCCACTCGCCGATCTTGGTCTTGATCGCGGTCTTGTCGACGCCCTTGACTTCGTGGTGCACGTGCATGTCGATGTTGAGCGCCTTGCAGATCGCGGCGAGCAGATGGTCCTTATTCAGCTGCGTGTAGCCCTTCACCGCCTCGTGCTCGATTCCGGCCGCGATCTCGCGCAGCTCGGCGAGAGGCTTGCTCTTCAGCTCAGGAAAAGTGTGGGCCATGCGTCCTCCGGGGTGATTTTCTCAGATGATACTGTAGAGCGTCCGCGGCAGCTACCGCGGCTACTTGTTGGCGTTCCCCACGCGTCTTCCGACGATGATGAGATCGCGTTCGATTCCATCCAAGGCGGCGACCTTCGGCAGCTCCCCCCACCGCAGGAATCCGAATCGATGGAACAGCGCAAGGCTCGGTTCGTTGTGGCCGAATATGAACCCCAATAGCGTGTCGACCCCGAACGTTGGCGCGTGAGCCAGCGCTTGTGTCAGCAGATAGGA
>VBDE01000290.1 GCA_005883665.1 Betaproteobacteria bacterium | reverse complement strand
GTGCCTCGAGAAGCGCGAAGGTCCCGTGATCGCCGCTACCGACTATATCAAGGCCTTTGCCGACCAGATTCGATCGTTTATCCCCCCAAGCCGCGTCTACCGAGTGCGTGGCACCGATGGTTACGGCCGCTCGGATTCCCGCGCCAAACTGCGCCACTTCTTCGAAGTGAATCGTTACTTCGTGACGGTCGCGGCACTCAAGGCGCTCGCCGATCAGGGCGGGAAAAGCCCAATCCAGTGACTGTCTGATCAAGCGAGTGCCGGGCGCATCGGCGGCCCAGCCCGGCACTCCAATCGCGAACCGAGCAAGCATGGGAACCCCTAGGGAAGTCTTCGTACCCGACATCTGCGACTTCAAGAACGTCGATGTGATCGAGGTGCTGGTCAAACCGGGCGATGCAGTACAGCCCGAGCAGTCGTTGATCACGGTGGAATCGGACAAGGCGACGATGGAGATTCCGTCGCCGGCTGCCGGGGTGGTAAAGGAATTGCGAGTCAAGACCGGCGACAAGGTTTCGCAGGGCAGTCCCATCCTCATCCTTGAAGAGACAGAAAATGCCCCGGCGGCGCCAGCAAAGCTCGCCCCGAAACCCCAAGACGCGGCAAAGCCCGCCCCTGTGCTTGCGGCCGTCCCGGCACCAACCCCCGCCGCGCCGGCGGTTGGCCGCACTGAAAGCATGTCCAACACATCTGCGCCAGCCTCTGGAACGCTGCCGCACGCGAGCCCCTCGGTGCGCAAGTTCGCGCGCGAGCTCGGCGTCGACCTTGTTCGGGTCAAGGGCTCGGGCCCGAAGGGACGTATCACGCAGGCGGATGTCCAGGAGTTCGTGAAGGGAGTAATGAGGGGTGCGCCCGCGGTTGCCGCCGTCGTCGCGCGCGGCGCGCTCGTTCTGGATCTGCCGGAGTGGCCGCAGGTGGATTTCGCGAAGTTCGGCCCGGTCGAAACCAAACCTCTGTCGCGAATCAGGAAGCTTTCCGGCGGGTTCCTGCATCGCAACTGGGTCTCCATCCCGCACGTCACCCAGCACGACGAGGCCGACATCACCGAGCTCGAGGCGTTCCGCAAGGAGAACGCCCAGGTCGCGGAAAAAGGAGGCTTCAAACTCACCATGCTCGCGTTCCTGGTGAAAGCTTCGGTGAACGCGCTGAAGGAGTTTCCGGAGTTCAACGCCTCGCTCGACAAGACCGGCGAGAATCTGATCGTCAAGAAGTACTATCACATCGGAGTCGCGGTCGATACGCCCGACGGTCTGCTGGTGCCAGTGATCCGGGACGCTGACCGCAAGGGTGTTTTCGATTTGGCGAAGGAGCTGGCTGAAATTTCTAGGGCCGCGCGGGAGAAAAAACTCAAGCCAGACAGCATGCGCGGCGGCACCTTCAGCATCTCCAGCCTTGGCGGCATCGGCGGTACGGCGTTCACGCCCATCATCAACGCACCCGAAGTAGCGATTCTCGGCGTGGCGAGATCGCAGATGCGGCCGGTTTACAAGGACGGCGCCTTCGCTCCGCGGCTGATGCTGCCGCTGTCGCTCGCCTACGACCACCGCGTCATCGACGGCGCGGCCGGCGCCCGCTTCACGACCTATCTGGCCTCGGTCCTCTCCGACATCCGCCGCACCCTTCTGTGAGGACGGCGTGGCGCAGATGATCGAAGTAAAAGTACCGGACATCGGCGATTTCAAGGACATCGACGTCATTGAGGTTCTGGTGAAACCCGGTGACCGGGTCGCCAAGGAAGCTTCCCTCATCACGCTGGAGTCCGACAAGGCGACGATGGAAATTCCTTCCTCGGACGCCGGCGTCGTCAAGGAGCTGCGGGTCAGGGTCGGGGACAAGGTCTCTCAGGGGTCGGTCATCGCCTTGCTCGAGGCTGAGAGTGCCGTAGCGGCGCCGTCCGCGCCGCGTCCGGCCGCCCCTGCGGCGCCGGCGCCCGCGGCGCCGAAGATTTCCGCAGCTGCCGAAGCCAAGGCTTACGGTGGCGCAGCCGATATGACTTGCGACGTGCTGGTGCTGGGCTCCGGTCCCGGCGGTTATTCGGCGGCCTTCCGCGCCGCCGACCTCGGCTTGAACAGCATTCTGGTCGAGCGGTATCCGACGCTCGGCGGCGTCTGTCTGAATGTGGGCTGCATCCCGTCGAAAGCGCTTCTGCACATCGCTGCTGTCATGGACGAGGCAAAACATCTTTCCGAGCACGGCATCGGTTTCGGGGAGCCCAAGGTAGATCTCGATGCGTTGCGCGCGTGGAAGAACAAGGTGGTCGGCAAGCTGACCGGAGGGCTTACGGGTATGGCGCGCTCGCGCAAAGTGACTGTGCTGCAGGGTACCGGAGCTTTCGTAGGACCGAACCATCTCGCCGTGGAAGCGAAGGACGGGCGCAAGGTCGTCGCATTCAGGAACGCGATCATCGCAGCCGGATCGCAGTCGGCGAAGCTCCCCTTCATTCCAGAGGACCCGCGAATCGTCGACTCGACGGCGGCGCTTGAGCTGCGGCAACGGCCGAAACGCATGCTCGTGATCGGCGGCGGCATCATCGGCTTGGAAATGGGCACGGTGTATTCCACCCTTGGCGCCCGGTTGGATGTGGTCGAGGTGCTCGACGGCTTGATGTCCGGGGTGGACCGGGACTTGGTCAAGGTATGGCAGACGTTCAACGCGCGCCGCTTCGACAAAGTGATGCTGAAGACCAGGACCACCAAGGTGGAAGCCGTGAAGGAAGGACTGAGGGTGTCTTTCGAAGGCGAGAATGCTCCGGCCAAGCCGCAGCTCTACGACATCATCCTTGTTTCCGTGGGCCGGACTCCCAACGGCAGAAAGATCGGCGCCGACGCCGCCGGCGTAACAGTGAACGAG
>VBDE01000289.1 GCA_005883665.1 Betaproteobacteria bacterium | reverse complement strand
GCGAGCATGTCGGCGTAGCTCTCGAAGAAGCCGGGATTTTCCCGCAGGTAGCGCGCGACGTCGTCAGCTTTCAATTTCGATCTCCCCTTCGAACACGGATACGGCCGGACCGGTCATCCACACCGTGCAGGTTGGATCATTGTCCCCGCCCGCCCAGCGTATCGTCAATCGGCCGCCGCGCGTGTCGACCCGCACCGAATCGTCGAGCAGCCCCTCGCGGATGCCCACGACAACCGCAGCGCAGGCGCCGGTGCCGCAGGCGAGCGTCTCTCCGGCACCGCGCTCCCATACGCGAAGGCGGATATGGGTGCGCGTGACAATCTGCACATACCCCGCGTTCACGCGTCGCGGAAACCGGGGGTGACGCTCGATCGACGGTCCCTCTGTCGTCACGGGCGCCGAATCCACGTCGGCGACCGTCTGCACTGCGTGCGGGTTGCCCATGGAAAGCACCGCGACGACTGCCTCGCGACCGGCGAGATCGAGCCGCCAGCGCTTGCCTCCAAGCATAGGCTGCAACCCGCGCGTGTCGAAGGGTACGCGTTCGGGCTCGAATATCGGCGCGCCCATATCGACGCTCACCTGCCCGTCCGTCTCCAGGCGCGGAACGATCACGCCGGAGAGCGTCTCGACTCGGATTTCGTTCTTCCTCGTGAGGCCCTTGTCGTGTACGAAACGCACGAAGCAGCGCGCTCCATTGCCGCACTGCTCCACTTCTCCGCCGTCGGCATTCCAGATGCGATAGCGGAAATCGGCGCCGTTGAGTTGAGGCTTTTCCACGAGCAGCACTTGATCGCAGCCGACGCCGAAATGCCGGTCCGCGAGCCGTTTCGCGAGCTGCGGCGTTATCTTGATGTCCCGGCTGACGCCGTCGATCACGACGAAATCGTTGCCGACGCCCTGCATCTTGGTGAAATTGAGTCGCATAAGTGCTCTAACGGATCGCTTACACTATATACTTGCTCCCACCTCTGTTCCGGTGATACCCGCAACGTTACCCGCAATCGCTGAGAGTACCCGCCCTCGGCTGGTCGTCGAGATCGTTGCGGTCGGTAAGGACCACGATCGTCGGATTCGCCATGGCGAGCGGGAGCGGCGTTTTGCAACCTGCGTCATGATCGGCACGATCGGACGCGCCGAGACGCATCCCGAGGTGCGGGGGAGCGTCGCAGTCCACGACGACAAAACCCGTGCGTCGTCAGGACCCCTGGCCTAGTCCCCGGCGGAACGTCGACAACACGCCGATATGCGGATCCGCGTACCCCCTGGCCTCGCCCAGTCTCTGGATGCTTCAGATGCCTGTGTTCACGTCTGGATCGGGCGCCTATCCCCGCAGTGCATGCCTCCATGGGTCCAGGACGGAACACTGTTGGACCCAAGCGAGCGTGAGACGGCCCGACGCTTCAGGCAGCTTGAGGATCGCACCATGTTTCTCGCCTCGCACGCAGCGCTCAGGTTAGCGCTCGCGACCTATAGGGGCACGCCCGCCCAGGAACTTGCCTTCGAAACCGGCAGCGGTGGGCGTCCGGAGCTCGCTTGGTCCAGCGGGGCACCACCGATTCGGTTCAACCTCACCCACACTTCGGGCCTATTTGCCGTGTCGCTCACGCGACGCGTGGCCTGCGGGGTTGATGCGGAGCGACTATCGACCCGCGCGGTGGACGATTCGCTACTCGGCGCCATCCTTTCCCCGTCCGAGCTCGCGTGCTTGGGCACTCTGGCCAGGAACGAGGCCACCGCGGCGTTTCACCGACTGTGGACCCGCAAAGAGGCGGTGTTGAAGGCGTTGGGCTTAGGGCTAAAGGTAGACCCGCGCTGCGTATTGGTCGGAGACGACGAGCTTGCGTTCGTGAACGATCCAACCGTCGAACCCCGCTCCAGAACCGGCTGGCAAGTGCGGACGTTCCAGCCCACACCCGATCATGTGGTCTCGGTTGCCATCGCCTCGGTGACGGAACCGCTGCGCCCGCTTCTCATTGAACTCGAGCCGACGTTCGAGGCTGCACGGAGACTGGACTGACCGACTCTCGGTCAGGAACGATAACTCGGCGCAGCCAAGTGATGTCGACACCGGCGATCGGCATAGGCGCGATCCAGCCCTATGCGGTTCCCTCGCGGGCAACCCGCAATCGCTCCGCAACGAGCGCAGCGAGAACGCGTGCGTTCACACCAGTCAGCATGTCCCCGGAGTTTTCGCCCAACACGCGATGGCGAATCACCTTGCCTTCCCAGAGCGCACTCCATTCGGAGGGCTCGCCCTCGCGGCGGCTGCCCCGGCGGATCGTTTCAAAGATTTCAACCGCTCGCAGGCGGCCGCTCAGCGGCTTACGCCGATAGCGATCAAGGGCAAGGAGGTTCGCTCGATAGACTTCGAGCTGATTGATCTCGCGTTGGACTCTCTTGAAGGCGTCGCCTTTCCCGAGCAAGCGGCCGAGCGCACCAAGCTTGCGCGCGATGTATGTGACACGATCGCCGTAGCCGCGACCGCGCATCTCTTCGAGATAGAGGGTC
>VBDE01000191.1 GCA_005883665.1 Betaproteobacteria bacterium | reverse complement strand
GGCCGTAGCCGTCGGTTCCAAGCGTGACGTAGCGGCGTGGCGTCCACGTGCGGATGAGGTCGGGAACCGCACGCATGTAGTCGGTCGCGGCGACGATGGGGCCGCTCGTGTTCGCAAGGCAGCGCTCGACCCAGGATTTCCTCGGCTCGGCCCCCGGATGCAGACGATTCCAGCGCTCGGCGCCCAGGCCGTCGCGGCGCAGTTCGGTGAAGCTGGTGACGCTCCACACGTCGGCGGCGAGCCCCCAGTCGTTCTCCAGCATTTCTGCCGCCGCCAGCACCTCTCGCAGTATTGTCCCAGCGCCGAGCAGTTGAATCGCGCTTCTCTTTTGCGCCTTCGCGGCGCGCAATTTGTACATACCCTTGAGGATGCCCTCCCGTGCATCCTCCGGCATCGGCGGATGTGCGTAGTTCTCGTTCATCACCGTGACGTAGTAAAAGACATCTTCCTGCGCTTCGAGCATGCGCCGCATGCCGTCCTGCAGGATGGCGATCAACTCATAGCCGAAGCATGGATCCCAGGCTACGCAATTGGGCACGGTTGAAAACAGCAGATGGCTTGACCCATCCTCGTGCTGCAAGCCCTCGCCGGCGAGCGTGGTGCGCCCGGCGGTAGCGCCGAGCAGAAAACCGCGCGCGCGTGAGTCGCCCGCGGCCCAGATCAGGTCGCCGACGCGCTGGAAACCGAAGCAGGAGTAGAAGATGTAGAACGGCAGCATCGGCACGCCGTGCGCGCTGTAGCTGGTCGCCGCGGCCAGCCAGGACGAGATCGCGCCGGCCTCGCTAATGCCTTCTTCCAGAATCTGCCCGTCCTTCGCTTCCTTGTAGTAGAGCAGCTCGTCCTTGTCTTCGGGTTCGTAAAGCTGGCCGAAAGGAGAATAGATCGCCACTTGGCGAAACAGCGATTGCATACCGAAAGTGCGCGCCTCGTCGGCGACGATGGGCACAACGTGCCTTCCAATGGATTTGTCGCGCAGAAGCTGCGAGAGCATCTGCACGAACACCATGGTGGTCGATTGCTCGCGTTCGCCGGTGCCCGCGAGCAGCTTGCTGAATTCGGATAGCGCCGGAACGGGCAGGTCCCGCGTCTTTCCTTCGCGTGAAGGCAGATAGCCCCCCAGCGCCGTGCGGCGCGCGTGCAGGTATTTCATCTCGGGACTGTCCTCGCCCGGTTTGTACAGGCGCAGCGCGCTTACGTCCGCATCGGAAAGCGGTAGCGCGAAGCGATCGCGGAAAGCCAGCAGCGCGTCGTCCTCCAGCTTTTTCTGCTGGTGGGCGCCCATCTTGCCTTGCCCCTCGTGACCCATGCCGTAGCCCTTCTTGGTCTGCGCGAGAATCACGGTGGGCTGGCCCCTATGCGACGCGGCCGCGAGATAGCCGGCGTAGATCTTCACCGGATCGTGACCGCCGCGCCTGAGCCGGTCGATATCTTCGTCCGACAGATGCGCCACGATCGCTTGTAGCTCGGGATACTTGTTGAAAAAATGCTCGCGATTGAAACGGCCGTCGGTAGCGGCGTAGGTCTGAAACTCGCCATCGACAGTTTCGTGCAGTCGTTTCAGGATGACGCCTTCGGTATCGCGCGCGAACAGCGGGTCCCAGTCCGAGCCCCACAGCACCTTGACGACGTTCCAGCCGGCGCCCGCGTACAACCCCTCCAGCTCCTGGACGATCGAACCGTTGCCGCGCACCGGCCCATCCAGCCGCTGCAGATTGCAATTGACGACGAAGACGAGATTGTCGAGACCTTCGCGCGCCGCGAGCGAAAGCCCGGCGATGGACTCCGGTTCGTCCATCTCGCCGTCGCCCACGAAGCACCATACCTTGCGCGCGGCCGTTTGCAGAATGCCGCGATCGGCGAGGTAGCGCATGAAGCGCGCCTGGTAGATCGCGTTCAGCGCACCGAGCCCCATCGAACCCGTCGGGAACTGCCAGAAACCCGGCATCAGCCATGGGTGACAGTAGGACGACAGTCCCTTGCCTGCGGTTTCACGCCGGTAATTCGCCAGATTTTCCTCGGCAAGCCGCCCTTCCAGAAAAGCGCGCGCATAGACGCCCGGCGCGGAATGCGGCTGGAAGTACACCGCATCGCCGTTCGGACCGGCGCGGAAGAAATGGTTGTAGCCCACTTCGAACAGGTCCGCGGAGGAAGCATAGGTCGCCAGGTGCCCGCCAAGTTCCGGGTGCGCGCGATTGGCGCGCACCACCATGGCGAGCGCGTTCCAGCGCACCAGCGCGCCGAGCCTGGCCTCAACCTCAAGATTGCCGGGAAACTGGGGCTGATCGGCAAGCGAGACGGTGTTGCAATACGGCGTACTGAGAAAGGGCGGCAGCGGAACGCGCCGCGCACGGGCATGATCGAGCAACCGGCGCAGAAGGAAATGTGCGCGCTCCGGGCCTTCTGTCTCCAGTACCGCATCGAACGCTTGCAGCCATTCCCGGGTTTCGACGGGATCGGCGTCCTTGGGCAATACGCGCCAATACCCGGAAAAAACCAGCTCGGTGTGGTCGGAAAGATCAGTCATGCAACCCTCCGTAATTCGCGGTTGAGGCGTGTTAGCAGCTGCTCAAGTCTGATATTGACAGCCCAGGATTGCTAGAATACTGCATACAGAAATCAGTCCGCATTCCCTATCCGCGCATTTCGCCCGCCGTAACATTGCTCTGAGGTGTTACATGACACTCCTCCACTGTCTTGCAAATGAGATATATCTGGAACTTCTAGGATGAGAACATGAAAAAGTCGGGCGCGAGCCAAGGCCAGTCGGCATCGGAGCTCATCTCGAAAAGAATCGCCGAACTCGGGGACTGGCGCGGGGAAACCCTCAGCAGAATGCGCAAGCTCATCAAGGAAGCGGACCCGGACGTCGTCGAGGAGTGGAAGTGGATGGGCACTCCGATTTGGTCGCACGACGGCATCATCTGCACTGGCGAATCCTACAAGAATGTCGTGAAGCTTACCTTCTTGAAGGGCGCCTCTCTGAAGGATCCGGCCCGTCTCTTCAACTCGAGTCTCGACGGAAACGCACGCCGCGCGATCGACATCCACGAAGGAGAAGAAGTTGACGAGCCCGCCTTCAAGGCGCTCGTTCGCCAAGCGGTCGCCCTCAACAGTTCTGGCAAGTCGAAACCTGCGAAGAAAGCGAAGTCCTAGAGGCCTTCTGGCATCGGTCAGAGCGAGGGTAATGCACGGACTTTATCGTCGAGTGTTGCGACGCGGGGCTGGCGCTGGCACCTACGAGCTCGGATTTTGCAATAGCGTGGGTCACACGATGCGGCCTCGTGCCCAGTTTAGAGGTGCTGTTCGCCAAGCCAACCAGCGACCGCGCTAGTCAGCGGCTGTTCATTGCCGATGAAGTAATGGCCTTGGGGGCTGGGTGGCTTCGGATTGGGGAGCATCACATACCTTATGCTGGTCACTAGCGAGCCTTCCGTGTGTGCGGCGCTCAGGAGCATGTAAGGCTCGAAAGGTTGGACTAGACCGTCCGACTGATCGCGAACGAGCAGGATCGGACGCGGTATGCGATGGATCCAAAAAGTCCCGTCCGCCACGCTCGTTTTGTCCCAGCGATACGTAAGGAAGTGTTGTCCTGTGACCGGCGAGTCCTGGCCCATCAAATAGCGCATTTTAACGGGCAGGACTTGCTCGAGCGTGCCGTCGCGAAGAGACTTCATCGACGCCTCGATGAGTTTCTGAAAGCTCTCTTCGTTTTGAACGAGAATACTACGTGTCTTCCACGGAAGATTGCCGAATGGGCCCAGCAGCATGACGGCCTTGATGTCACGATCCCAATTCGTCGCCGCGTAGAACTGCACCTGGATATTACCTAGACTGTGCCCCTGCAGAACCAAGTTCCTGAACCCGAGCGCTCGGCCTACCTGAACAGCGGCATCGATGTCGCGGCGCACGTCGAGAAAGTTATCCGTATTGATTTTATCGTCGTGTTGGCGTGTATTGATAGCGAGCACCGCATAGCCTTTCGCCGCAAGCCCTGGGCCAAGGGTGCTCTCCGGAGCCCGTCGATAGCTACCGCCACTGCCATGAGCCATCACGATCAATGTTGTATCGGCGGGTTCCTTTCCGTTCGGTTGCCAAAGTGCCGCTTCGATCTGAAAGCCATCGATGGCTTTGATGGTCAGAAACTTAAGCGACGTCCCCTCGATCGGCAGGAAATCGCCTGAAAGTCCTGCAGGGCGTGAGACAAAGTCATATTCGATGCTCGCCGCAATTTGTGCAGCGTAACTCGACGTGACCGTTGTCATCCCCAATCCTGCTGAAACGCCGCACAAAGAAGCGCATACGTAATTTCGCAAGGCGATACGAATTACCATTTGTCCCTCCTGTAGTCCGCAAATAAACGATCACGCGTCCACGGCCATGCGTAAGGTACGGCGGCTACGCCAAAAGCGGTAGACTATATTTCGTTCTTCCCCTATAGCCTTTTACCTATGGCCAAGTCCATCGACTGGGAAAGCCGCATCGGCCGGCGGGTCCGCCAGCTCGGCCTCGATCGCGCCGTCGGCCCCGGGCTTGTTATCGACCAGCACGGGCTGGCCAAATACTTGGCAGAGTGGCTGCGGCACGATACGGACAACAGTATCAGCCGCCGCGCCGGCGGGGAACGGCATGAGAAGGCGGATCGGTTTGGCGGGATACTGCGCTGCGCCCGGTGGCGAAACAAGCAGAGCTGTTACCGCGAGCAGACGGGTGAGTTTTCGCAAAGCGTCATCTCCCTTAGCCCCTTGGAGTACCACCGGGGGGTACGCATACATCATAGGCCAACGCCAGAAGGAGTAGAACGAACTCCCCGGGCGAACCCAAGGCTCCAGAATAACAATCAGCGGAATGACCGCTTCGGGTCGATACCCGACATTGGGTTTGCCTCACCGACCGGGGCTCGAACACTGCTGTTTCTAACCTTGGATACTGGTGGTTTATCCGGGGTAAGAGGGTCAGTTCGGCAAGGGCTTGATATTGGCAGAGCGGGCCCTACCTAAGAGACCTATGGAGCTCAACAGCGAAGTCGCGCCCGCGGGGATTTGCACAAGTTGCTCAACGTCGAGCGAAACGGCGACAACTTGAATGATCGTCGCGCGCCTCGAACTGCAGGGTTTGGCTGCCAAGGCGGCAGGGAAGGCCCCGGCCTTTCGGCCGGTAGGCAGAACTGAGGGAAATTCCTATTCTCCGTCGCATACCGGATCGGAGAATCTCATGACGGACCAAGCAGACGTTCTGGCACAGCTTTCGAACGCCCTGGCAGCTCGCGTGGCTGCAGTGCGCGGCGCGATCGTGGCCATCCGCCTTCCAGGCGAGCGCCATCTGAGCGGCACGCTCTGGCAGCCAGACGTGGTGGTTGCCTCAGAGCAGTCACTTCCAAAACGCAACGAGTTCGAGCTCATCATGCCGGGAGGCTCCGCTCAGGGCGGAACCGTGAGCGCGAAAGTCGCTGGGCGCGATCCCGGCACGAACATCGCTCTGCTCCGCCTTGCGCAGCCTGTATCACTGCCTCCTCTCGTTTCGGGCCCGGCCGAGGCGGGCGCGCTAGCATTGGCCTTCGGCGCGGACGGAGTTGGTGGAACGTCCGTGCGCATGGGCGCAATCAATCAAGCCGGACCGGAATGGACGAGCAGCGCCGGCGGGCGCATCGACCAGCGCATCGTGTTGGATATCCGTTTGGCGCGCGCCGAGGAAGGCGGGCCGGTGCTCAATGCAGCGGGTGCGCGCCTTGGCATCACCACCTTTGGGCCCCGAGCCGAGGTGCTCGTCATTCCAGCGGCAACCATCGAGCGGATCGTGCCGGCGCTACTCAGGGATGGTCGTATCGCACGGGGGTGGCTTGGCGTCGCGCTCCAACCCGTTGGGGTTCCTGATGCGCTGCATGACGAAGCGGGCCAGTCCAGCGGGCTGATGGTGATGTCCATCGTCGACGGTGGCCCGGCGGCCAAGGCGGGCATTGTCGCGGGCGACATCGTATTGACCGTCAACGGCACACCGACGCGCAGGTTACGTAGGATTGCAACGCACCTCGCGTCCGAGAGCATAGGACGCAACGCGGATTTGCGCGTGATCCGAGGCGGAAGGGTGCTTTCCGTGCAAGCCGTCATCGAAGCACGGCCCCCCGCATGAGCGATGCGACTACGCAGCTGGTCGCGCCGCGGCGGCTCCGCGTGGCGATCTACGCCGCAGATCCTCTTCGTCGCGCGGCATTGCGCAGATTGATTGCCAATTCCGATCATGACGCCGCCGATACTACGGAAGCGGCAGATGTGCTCTTGTGCGACGGCGATTGCCGATCGACCGAAGCCCGCCCTTTCGTCACGCTGGGCGGTACCGACACTGGTCAAGCAGGGTTGCTCGCGCCCGATGCCGACGCGAACCAAATTGATGCGGCGCTGCGTGCCGTAGCGGCGGGTTTGATCGTACGTTCGCCGGGCGCCGAGGAGACGGGATTTGCCGCGATGAAAGAGACTGACCTCCAAATGCTTCTCACGCCGCGGGAGATAGAAGTTTTGAGCGCCATTGGCGAAGGGATGACCAACAAGTCAATAGCACGGCGGCTGAACATCTCGCTCCATACTGTGAAGTTTCATATCGAATCGCTGTTCAGAAAGCTGGGCGTGCGCACGCGGACGCAAGCGCTGGCGAAGGCGTCGGAGCGCCGCCGCATCGAGACCGTCGAGCTGTAACAGGGCGCAAGTGTCGGCAAAGCGGAAGAGCGGCCGACGGCCTTGAAGGACGCCAATTTTTTCGGCAGATACAAGGTTACAGCTCAGAATTCGCGCGGCGACGCGTAAGTCTCTCCAATGCGACACCCGCGACACGCGCGAGAAAGCCAGCGCGCAGTACGGCGATATCACCTCCCGGCAGGCGCGGTGACGGTCGGCGGGGGTCCGGAGACGTCGGCAACCGGCCAATTCCGGACACTGGCGAGACGTCATATCCATAGAACAATCCTAGAAGTTTCGAGCCTAGCTTGGCTCCCCGACCGGGGCTCGAACCTTTGGACCTGCGAAGTATACGGAGACGAAAAAGCGAGGGTGCAACCAGGTGAGGATTTATTGGGTGCGGCTTCGCCGATTCCGCCGCTGCCGCGCCAGCGGGTGCCGGCCGCAGACACGCCCACCACTGAATCGCTCCCCGGACCGGGATGTCTTGCATCGGCGAGCCGGTGGTTCTAGCATGCCCTCGCGGTCCCTTCACATCCGGCCCGCTTTCTAAAGGGGGGTCCATGCAACCTGATATCCAACTGAACTACTGGGCGATTCTCGCGGCAGTAGCGGCAAGCATGGTAATTGGTTTTCTCTGGTACGGTCCCATTCTGGGCAAGGCGTGGATGAAGGAGATGGGCAGGCCCGCCGACCACAAGCCGGCCCCCAAAGTCATGCAGCGCGGGATGATCCTCATGGTGATCGGATCGTTCCTGACCGCGGTGATGCTCGCCTACAGCGTGGAGGTGTGGCGGCTCTCAGCCTGGAAGGTAGGCGCAAATGCTTCGAACGCGACTTACGGCTTTTTTGTCCCGTTTTTCGCCTGGATCGGCTTCTGCGCGCCCCTGCTCCTCGGAGCCGTGGCGTGGGAAAACAGGTCCTGGAAGCTGTTCTGCATCAACGCCGCCCATTACTTCGTCAGCCTGCAGGCCATGGGGATGATCCTAGCGTTGTGGCGCTGAGCGGAATGCGTGGGTGAAACCCGATCGCGTATCGAGCAGCACGCTGACGAGCTTGAACGGATCGCGGCGCGGGATCTCGAGTGGCGGCAATTCTTTGGCTTCGAGCGTGACGCCCATCTCCTGGGCGAGATCCCACAAGCGTCCCGGTAGGTCTCAGCAATCGCCAAGGTTGAGAAAGGCGCCGGGATCAGCAGGATCAGAATTTGATCGGCGCATGGATGAATAATTTCCATACCAACTGGATAGCCCGCCGCAAGATGAGAGCGCGTTTGGCCGTGTGGCCTTGGTGTGCTCCGCAATAACTCGATGCTGTTCGCTGACGGTGGTTCCTGATCGGGGTACCTTTAATGAGTCTCCAATCGCGTAGCCGAGATGCCGATGCCCTGGCGCAAGCCTTGTGTATAGCCTCACGCAACAGCCGCCGGCCGCCGAAATGTGCATCTGACACAAAACCGCTGTGTCAGGCGACGGCGAGTACGGACAATCAAAAGCCTAAAGTGGTCTCCAGCGGGTGGGCGAATTCCGCCCGCCCGCAAACAAACGGAGACCACCATGATCAACCTGAAAAATATGTCAGACGAGTCCGGATTCTTCGCTGTCACGGCGATCGCGATCTGCGTTGTCCTGGTGGTGGGAGTAGTCGGCTTGCTGACGCCGGCGGCAGCGAGCCCCGGCGTTTCGACCAACAACTCCGCGACGTACGCCACCCCCACCGGCTATTTCCCGGACCAGTTCGTCAATCAGGCCAAAGAAATCGTGCCGATGCCGGAGATGTACTACTGAGTCGGAGCATTGCAAGATAAATAGAAGTTAGACGAACAGGTCCACAGAGGTAACGATGACGGACCACCGCTACTTGGAGGACCTAGAGAACCTCAGCGCCAAGGCGAAAGACATCGCCGCGCAGGGGAGAGCCAGGGCAATCGAGGAGTACTGGCCAAGGATCGGGCTCGTTTGTCGTGAAAGCGTGGGACCTGCCGCATTTAAGGTAGCCCGCGACGACGAGAAACTGACCGGGATCGCCCGGGCCATCTACCCGGCGTTGCCACTGCCGCTCCGCCTTTTCGTGGGCGAATCCGATTTCATCACCTTCTGCCTGACGAACAGAGACAGGCTCCTTCTGCTGTCCGAGCACGCCTCTGGAACCAGCGACAAGCGGGAATCTGACGCCGGTGCCGGCTGACCTCGTCTTGCAGGGGACCGGTGGCTCACGATCCTCACCCCCGGCCGGCGACCACGAACGTTGAAGCCGTAGAACACTCAAATTACGATGGGCACGAAGGTCCGCTTCGGGTCGTTAGCGGTCATTTTGTTTGATCTCGGCCGGAAGCGGACACTTGCCTAACGTTATAGTGACCTTCCGAAATGTCCCCTTCATTAGATTAGACACCCGCACCCGAACCGCCCCCATTCCCTTCAAGATATCAGCGCGTTAGCGACTGATATACGCACGCAACGTTGCGATGCGATTTCCTGCCGACTGACACCGGATAGGGCGCGGAGGTCGGGCGCGGCCGATGATTGACCCGGATCGGATCGGGTAAACACGATACCGCGCGTAAGGCTATTCCTCTCAAAGAGGAGTAGTATGTAGCACATCAACGACGAGGATGTCGCTGAAGCATGTGGAAAAAAAACGCTACCGCGATATGCCATCAGCATTAGTTGCGCTAGCATCTCCATAAGAACTATATACGCAATTAAATCGCGTCACGTAGCGCTCCGTGTAGTCCAGAGAGCGCAAGGCTTGGGAGCGAGAACGTGATCAGGGAGAAAGAGATGCTTGCGCGTGCCTGCCTTGTCGCACCCCCTTCCGTTCTTGCGCTCTTCCCGGTTTCCGCTTGGGCGGATTTTCCGCCTGAGCCGTCTTATAGCGTGTCGAGGGGGTCCCGATGAATGCGAAGGTATTGCTTGGTTTTGTTGCGGCCGTTGTTTTTCTGGCAATCGGACAGTACGTGTTCTTGCTGGATTCGTACCGAGACGCACGCGTCGATGCTTCCGGTTGGGTGATATTGTACGTGGTTGCCGTGGGCATAGCTTTGAGCGTTTTGTTGATAGGCTATGCCATCCGCAAGCTTCTCAGTGGAGAACTGATCGATCTCGGTTCCTCTACTCACCGCGGCAGCAGGATGGGCTCTTACCTTGGCGGATTTGGTGCGTACCCCTTCGCCCTGTTTCTGGGCTTCGTAATAGGCGGCACTCTGGGTGGCGGTGCCGGCGAGATCGTCTCCGAGGCGATAGGATTGGGAACGGCCGGTCTCCTCGTCGGTATCGGCCTCGGGGTATTCGTTGTCACAGAGGTGGTCTGTATTGGGAGCGCCTTCCTCGGGTTCCTCGTCGGCGGCCTGACTGAGAAGCTCCTTACCAGGAAGGCATGAACCGGAGAGCCGCGACGCCATCGGGTCGGCTTTTCCGGAGAAAAACTCTTGCGTGCCGGGTAAACCCGAAGCCGCGCGTGAAGTAGTTCCTCTCAAAGTAGCGTCTCAACGATGAGGATGTCGCTGAAACGCTCAGAAAAAAAAGTGTTGTCGCGATATTCCATCGGAACTACACGCGCCAGTATCTCCACAAGAACTACTTCAGCAATTCATCGCCTCGCCGCGACAACTCAGCGCCTTACTTGAAGGTGCGGAGGATCTGCCCCGATACTATACGTTCGGTGTAAGATTTCCGGCCTCTCCCCAAACAGGAACTGAGCACAACATTCGGATCTTATGTGCTCGGTATCTCCACATTCAAAGCTGACGGAGGAAGCAAAGATGAGAATGAATCTGAGGCGGAAGTCTGTTCTGGCCGCCGTCGCGTTGACGGCGCTGGCGGCGCCGATTACATCCACCGGTCGTGGCGATCGCGACGATCGCGACGACGTGACCACCTACCGCGCGCGGCTCAGCGGCTTCGGCGAGGTGCCGCCCAAGCTACTCAGCATCTCGTGGACTCTAACCTGGACCGAGCTGACCACCCCGGCGCAAGCGGCGCACATCCACTTCGGGCAGCCGCAAAATACTGGCTCGGTGGTCGTGTTCTTCTGCGGCGGGGGAGGCAGGCCCGCGTGCCCGGACGGACCCGGGCATAGCGGCTCGGTCTCCGGCACGTGGACCGCGGCCGACATCCTGCCCGTGGCCGCGCAGAACGTCGCGGCGGGCGACTTCGCCGGCTTCGTGAGGATTCTGCGCGTCAATCTAGGGTACGCCAATATCCACACGACAATATTTCCCGGTGGCGAGATCCGGGGACAGGTCAGCCACGAACGGGATCGCGACGACGACCATTAGCGCGCGGTCGTGATTCGTGCTGGCTGAGATCGTTGGGCGGCGGGCGCTTGCGCCCGCCGAGAGTGCATGGGCGAGATGCCGGGTGCCGCGGCGTCTGGAATCGCGACGGAGAAAACGGATTATCCGCGAGCGGGCCTGAAACCCCGATACCGATTCATTTGGGGATCCGCTTTTCTCCACCCGAAACCAGCCTGATTCGGCTCGACGCTTCACGCGGCCCGCTCTCTGCGGGTGCCGCCCCATGCTCACGGAGGTAGACCGTCAGCTGCTCCGCCGGCAGAGGCTTGCTAAAGTAGTAGCCTTGCATCTCGTCGCAGCCCCTGCGCTCAAGGAACCTCATCTGGTCCCGGGTTTCTACGCCCTCGGCGACCACCTTGAGCCCCAGGCTGCGCGACATGGCGAGGATCGCGTCGGTGATCGCGACATCGCTCGCATCCACGGGAACGCCCCGGACAAATGACGCGTCGATCTTCACGCAGTCGATGGGGAGGCGTTTCAGGTAAGCGAGGGACGAATAGCCGGTCCCAAAGTCGTCGATCGTGAGCCGCACGCCGATCGCCTTGAGTTTCCGTAACAGTTTCACCGCTTGCTCCGGCTCCGGCATCATCACGCCCTCGGTCACCTCGAACTCGATCCAGCGCGGATCCATCCCCGTTTCCGCGATCGTGCCCACCACGTCATCCAGCAACGTGGCGCTCATGAATTGCCGCGCCGACAGGTTCACGGCCATTCGGAGCAGCGGCAAGCCTTGCTCGGCCCACTTTCGCGCCTGCAAGCACGCGGTGCGGAGCGCCCATTTTCCGATGGGAACGATCAAGCCGGTCTCCTCCGCGAGCGGCACGATCTGATCGGGCGGGACCGGACCGATGGTCGGATGCTGCCACCGCAAGAGACATTCGATTCCCGTGACACGCCCCGTCCGCGCTTGGACTTTGGGCTGGTAATGTAACGTCAGCTCGTTCCGTTCCAGCGCGCGACGCAGCGCGGCTTCGAGCTCGAGCCGCTCGACGGAATGAGGGTTCATTTGCTCGGCATAGAACTGGTAGGTGTTCTTGCCCTGCTGCTTCGCGCGATACATTGCGATATCCGCGTTCTTCAGCAAGGCCTGCAAGTCGTCGCCGTCGACCGGACAGGTGCTCACGCCGATGCTCGCCGTGATTTGAAATTCCCTGCCGTAGACCGTCATCGGCTCCGCGACTTCGACGAGGATCTTTTCGGCCACCCGAGCGAGGTCGTCCGAGCCTTCGAACGCCTCGATCAGCACGACGAATTCGTCACCGCCCTGCCGCGCAACCGTATCCGACCTGCGCACACAGCGCGCCAGCCTATTCGCCACATTCTGCAAGAGCCGGTCCCCCGCCTCATGGCCCAGGGTGTCATTGATGTTCTTGAAGCGATCAAGATCGATGAACAGCATGGCGATGCGTCGTCCTTCGCTCTTTGCCGTAGCGAGGGCGCGATTGACTCGTTCGGTCAGCAGCAGGCGATTCGCCAGGCCCGTCAACGGGTCGTGAGTCGCCGCGAATTTGACTACCTCTTCCGCATGCTGCCGGTCCTTGATTTCCCGCCGCACGAGCAGGATCACGACGCCGAGCAGGCCGAGATTGAACAACGTCGCGACGGCGGCGGTAATGACGCTGAGATCCGAGCCGCGCTTGGATTGCTCGGCTCGGCGCGCGAGTCGCGCATCTCCCGCAGCCATGAGATCCGTCGTGAGAACCTGGATGCGGCGAGTTGTCGCCTCGCTCGCCGTCGCGCCGATGGCTCGGATAGCCGCGGACACGCCCTTCTGGCCGTGGATTTTACTCAGCGTGGCGAAACGTTCGAATTCTTCGCCGATCAGCGCACCAAGCAGCTCGACCTGCGGCATCTGATCCGGAATCGCTTCCGACAAGGCGCGTAATGTCTGGACAAGATCCGCGGCGCGACCCAGAAACGCCTGCGCCCGAGCGAGACGATCGCGCTCACCGCTGATGATGTATCCGCGCAGCTCGATCTCCGAACCGACGACGTTGCCTTGAAGGTCCTTGAGGGCTCCCACGAGCTTGAGCGTGTTTTCGGCAGTCCGGGAAGCCTCGATCAGGTTGGCGATCGTTCGATATGACACGAAGGCGTTCGCGAAGAGGATACCGAACGCGATGAGCGAGCCGATAACGAATCTTCGCGACAGGAAAGGCAATCGCTTCCAGGCCCCCGCGTCGCTCCGCTCAACGGCTGGGTCGCTCTGGCTCTCTTCTGGATTGGCGCTTTCTGCACCGTGCGCGAGGGCACCGAAGATGCGGAAAAGGAACCTCGGCCCGTAACGCACAGGACGCAGTCAGTGGCTGGGGTTCAAGGACATTGGAGGGAAGTGTCTCACCGGGTCTTTGGATCTGCAATCCCGGGATAGAAGCAATAAGCAGGCCAAATTTTCTAGGCCCCAATGATTTGCTCCCTTGCTACTGCCCAGACTCAAATTGCAACGAGCGCACCGTACGATAGGCTGCTACGTGCTGGGAGCGCTATCACGCGAAGGGCACGGCTAATTCCCAAAAGTGCCCAGGTTTGCCCCATTGGAGGCATCAGATCGCTTGCATTGCCCAAGGCTTCCGCTCCGCGGAGAAAAGAGCCAAAAGGGTAGGCGATGGCCAGCCCGACAAGAGGCCATGCAACCAGTATCACCATCCAAGTTATCCAGCTCACGAGGGCACCAGGATCCGCTGCAGCTCGACGAACGCCCGTCAGGCCACTGCAATTTTATGACAATATCATAAAGTTCGTCGAGCGTTGATCTAGCAAGTTCGCCATCAGGCGAGGTCTTCCCGTTACTCCCATCAGTTTCTTCAAAACCGATCGGGGCCCTCCGCGTCACGTTCGGCGTCACGACACACCTCTCGGCTTCAGCACGAGCCATCTTTTCGCCTACAATGCGATGGCCCGTTTATCGAGATTGCTAGCCTGCATAACCCGCGTCGTCAGACGGGGCTACAGCTCCTAATCGGAGCGATCACCCGGAGCGGCCTTTTTGCGTCCGGGGTGCTTAATAAATCACGCTTTGCAAAGGAGGGGTTATGAAGAAATCGCTCGGATTCCTAGTTGGTCTAGTCGTTCCCGCATTCATAGTGGCAGGGAGCATGACGAATTCTTCGGTGGCACAGGAAAAGGCGGCCAAAGCCACGGCCACGCAGAAGGTACTACTAGATGGTGACAAGGTGCGGGTGTACGAGGTCACCTACAAGCCGGGAGCAGAAAATACCAGCGTCCCCTCGTCCTCGTCCCGTGTCGTCCGTGCATTGAAGGGCGGCACGATCCAGCGTATCTACTCCGACGGCAAGAAGGAGAACGTGACCTATAAGGCCGGACAGGTCAGATTGAACGAACCGGGTCCGGGCTACACTGCCAAGAACATCGGCAAAACCCAGATTGTCTTGTACGTCGTCCAGGTGAAGTGACGCACACCGACTAGCATGCACATCCGATACTAGTGAGCCGCTCTAACCCCTCGTCGGAGGGGTTTCTTCTTTTTAATCGGACGCAGGTCGTTCAACCGATAGCGGGTCTTGGCAGGTTCCCGACAAGTCTGCAAGCTTCCCAAGCTGATGACGCAGGTCCAACGTACGATCGCCCCTGGCGGTTAATTGCCCAGGGTCAGAAACCGACACAAAGCGGCCATTGGGCGGAGGGATGACGGGGCAGCAAGGAACGTTCTACTAGGCTGCGGCACAAAGCTGTGAATTGGCTACGGTGAAGGCTGGGCGCAAATCGGGGAGGGCTAGCGAGGCTTGGCTAACTGATTATCTGTCCGGCTTAGCTGCGGTGTCGAATTTGCTGGCGGGCATGGCTCCACCTTGCGAGCCTTGCTGAGGAACGTGGTGATCTGCCCAGCTATCCCCTTGTTTTCCTCGACC